>JASKJN010000079.1 GCA_030153385.1 Archaeoglobaceae archaeon | reverse complement strand
AAGCTTGTCTTGATAGCGGGTTCGCTTTTGGATGAGATCATGTTCACGACTTCTTTCTCGATCCTCTCACTCATTATACCACTGTGAACGTCTTTTAGCCCAGGAATGTCTTCATAGACGCTCCAGTGATAGCGCCGGGCGAGCTTTTCTTCGGGATTCATTCCCTGCTGGACCACTGTGAAACGTCTTGCAGTAAAAAAGATCGCATGGTGATAGAGTGTATAGTTATCGATGAGCGCTGAATTGTCCGCCTTTGCTGAAAGCCTGCTGAATTTAATTAGCTTCTCAGCATCCGCGTTCACTTCGGGCGCAAGCTTTCTGATCTCTTCTGGGGTTTTGATCGCATTCGCCCCTTTTCCTCCCGCAACCCTTATCTCAAAATCTGGCTTGTTTAAAACCGCCTTCAATACACCGGTTAGCACAGTGGTGCTTCCGCTTGAGTTCCAGTCAAAGCCCAAAACGTTTGAAAAGGACTGGAAGAAGATCGGATCCGATATGCGCTTCAAAAACCCTGTTTCACCGTATTCAAGGATGATCAATCTCACGAGCTTATCTGCGAGCTTCTTCATTCTGCTCAGGAGCCACTGCGGAGCGTCACCACTATGCAGGGGCAGGTAGATCTCACTCATATGTCCACAACAATAAAAGTCACAAGTCTGTCTCCGTCTTTCCTTATTCCGAACTTGTGCATCGTTATCGCCTTAGGCTCAACTTTAATCGCCTCTCTGACTACTCTACCACCCTCGATTTCTGCGGTGGCCTTATTGCCATTGATCCTGACTTTAACCTTCCTTCCAGCGAAGAAGTGAGTTTCAAGAAGAAATAGAAGCTCGTTCAGGAATCGATACAAAAGCAGATCCTCTTCCTCAGCCTCTACATCAAAAACCTTTTTTTCGCTTCCTTTGAGCCTTGAAGTGTCAACAAACGCTTCATAAAAAGCATATGCTGAATTTTCTAAAAGTTCCTCCATATTTTTGCCGTAGACCTCAAACGCCACATCCGCGGTGTGATCAATGAACCTGTATCGCATGAATAATGCTTTTCTTTAGCGATTTCTTTTTTTCGGTTTTCAATTCGGAATTCAAAAATGATCCACAAGGTGAACTCTGGAGTAATGATGACGGATGAGAATCTCAGGATTTTGGGCAAATAATTTATGAGAGATAACTTTGGGGACATAACTGGCTTGAAAAAATGAACCCGGAAATGTGGTTTTGCTCTTGAACTGATGGCAATTCATTGATTTTATTCTTTAATGTAATTTTATATAACTGCTTCAAACAATTACTTTGCCCAGAACGGGTTCTCTTTTCTCTTTATCTCCAGATACTCGAGAAATACCTTCTTTGTTTCCTCATCAAGAGAATCAAATAGCTCCCTTTCTATAACCTTTGCATGCTTTTCCGGAATATCAACGTAGAGAATCTCATCGCCTTCAAGCTGTCTGCCTATGGTAACGTCCTCAATTGCGATCGCAAGCTCCTCACCCGCTTTTGCAATCGCGACATTTTTTCCTTCCTTCTGCATGCTCCGAACTTCACCAACTTTGCTTCCGTCAGGTTTTATCAGCTCAGAACCTCTCCTTAGTTCACCGGCAAGTACCTTTACACCAATTATAGCTGGCTTGCTCCGCCTGAAAATGAATTCCTTCAGCAGTTTCACCTTTCCCGGCTTTATCAAAGCCTCTATTTTTTGCTTCTCTTTAATCGTCCTCGCCTCATCTCGCCATTTAACAAAGGCATCGATTATGCTGTAGATTATGTCGCCCTCGAAGATCTTTACACCATAATTTCTCGCCTCCTCCTCCGCTTCCGGCAAGACCTTTACGTTGAATGCCAAAATTACCTTGTTCACTTCTTCTTTGTTTGTCGAAACGTCAATGACATCTCTTTTATCCACTTCTCCAACTTCAGCCTTCTTTATCGGAATTCCATGGGACTTAAGCTCGCTTATCATTGCCTCAAGGGAGCCAATTGTGTCTGTTTTCAGCACGATTCCCTCCCCCTCTGTTCTTATGGCCACCTCCTCGTATTCCCTCTTCACCCTTTCTCTGAACTTCCTGATATCTTCCTCGCTCTCAACAGCCTCGAATTCAGTTCCAGCAATAGCTTTTTCAAGATTCGGTGCGACGATCTTTATTCCCGCTGCTGCTGTTACTTTATCCACCCGTATGAATCTGCTTTCAACTCGCATTTCCTTGGTGGGTGGCGGTCTTAGAATTGCCTTAACATTGGTAACGATAACATCATCTTTTCCCCAAATCGCAATCTTGTCACCAACCTTCAGCGTTCCGTCGTAGATTATTGCATCGCATGTTACTCCTACTCCACGTTCCTCTTTAATTTCGAGAATTGTCCCTTTTGCCCTGCCTTCTACTTGGAGTCTGAGGTTTTTAGCAAGATATCTCTGAGCGAGACCTAAAAGGATCATCAAAAGCTCGGGAATACCTTCACCGGTTAACCCAGAAACAGGAACGATTGCAACCGTCTTTGTAAAATCCTTTATCCTATCAAAACGATCACTGCTGAATCCAAATTTGTAAAGGCTCCCAACAAGCTCGTATAACTTCGTATCCAAATTCATCTTGGCAAAATCTTCCTGCATTGCATAGCTTTTGATGAACGGCTCATTTTCCCTGCTCTGCCATCCAGGGATTCTATCGATCTTGTTCGCAGCAACAACAAAAGGTGTTTTGAATGCCCTTAGGATTGCTATTGCCTCCTCTGTTTGAGGCATCACCCCCTCGTTTATATCGATTACCAGAATCGCCAAATCCGCTAAAGCACCGCCTCTTTTCCTCAAATTTGTGAAAGCTTTATGACCGGGAGTGTCGATAAAAAAAAGACCCGGAAGTTCTACATTTGGTCTCCAAATATCCTTACAGATATCCCGAATTATCTCGATGGGTATTTCTGTAGCTCCTATGTGCTGTGTGATCCCGCCAGCTTCTTTGGCAGCAACCTTGCTTTTCCTTATCTTATCCAGTAGCGTTGTCTTCCCATGATCGACGTGTCCTAAAACTGCAACTATCGGAGTTCTTATGTTCTTCATCTCTCGTATACCCAGACATCAGTCTCTCTTCCGTATTCCAGAATTTCCTCTTCTTTGAAGAATAGCTTAATCTCTCTTTCCGCAGATGCAATCGAATCATTGGTCGCTCCAACAAGCTTTCTTACAACCTTAACAGCATTCTTGCCCTCAACAACCATCGCTACCACTGGGGCACTGGTTATATAGGAAACGAGAGAAGAGAAAAATGGCTTAGCCTTGTGCTCTGCATAGTGCTCTTCTGCAAGTTCTTTCGAAATTCTCAGCATTTTCATTGCAACAATTTTAAGCCCCTTATTTTCAAGCCTCGAAATAATCTGCCCAATGAGTCCTCTCTGCACACCGTCAGGCTTCACCATTACAAAGGTCCTTTCCACGGGATCACCTTCCCTTCTCGTAGAACTTTGTCCACTTTAGTCTTCTTGGGTTCCTTCCGAGCCTGTAGTTTTTCTCGCATTTTCCACTGCAAAAGTGGATTATCCTGCCATCCTTACGGACAAGGCTCTTCCCTGTTCCAGGTTCAATTTCTGAGCCACAGAATGAGCATATCTTTGATTCCATATCACTTCACCGCCAGTTTTCTTGCTTCTCTCGCTGTCTCCTTTATCATCAAAATATCTCCAACCTTCACAGGGCCAAAGACGTTTCTCGTGATCACTCTCCCAGCATTCTCTCCAGCGAGCACCTTTACCTTCACTTGTGTAACCTCGCCATGCATACCTGTTCTGCCTATTATCTCCATAACCTCGGCTGGCTGGACGTCTTCTTCCATAGATCATCACTTCTTCAAGCCTTTGAGCTTCTCAACCAGTGCTGCTAACTCTTTCTTTGCATTACCTTCATCAATGATCGCAGCGGATGCACAGCTGACATCGAGCTTGATTGCTTTTCCAATGTCCGCCTTACTTTTCACGTAGATATATGGGATGTTCTTCTCCTCACAGAGCAGAGGCAAATGCGCAACCACTTCTGGAGGATCAACATCCATCGCAATGTAGACGAGCTTCGCAATTCCTCTCTCTACAGCCTTGGTTGTCTCATTAGTTCCCTTTTTAATCTTTCCCGTCTCTCTTGACTTCTCAAGCAAAGCAAGCGCCTCATTCTGCATTTCCTGCGGAACTTCAAATCTTATATACATGGATTCACCTCCTTTCTTGCGTCATCATTCATCGGTTCAAAACTCAATGACTTTCGCTATTTTAAGCTTTTTGGTTAAGTCCATCCTTTGCAATTCAAAATAGTTTTTATTTGTCGATTCAGCCCAAATGACCTGAATTATTTTAAAAGAGGATTCTTTTTTAGCCCCTCCATATACTATTCCAATTCACCGAAATCTTTATATACCCATCCCGCAAAGCTTATATACTGCATGACGAGCCTTGTTGCTCTTGGAAAGCCTGAGAAAATGTCGAAGTCAGGAATGCTTTTAGTGCGTATTCAGCCTACGAATCTGCCAAAAATTGGCGATAAAGTTGTCACGAGGAAAATGGAACACGTGGGCGTTGTCTACGACATAATAGGCCCGATAATCTCTCCTTATGTGCTAATCAAGCCCGATAAGGTTGTTTATGAGGACCTGTATGTGGTGAGGGGATATGGTGGAAATAGAAAAGGTTCGGGAAAAGGAAGTAGAAAAGGAAGTAGAAAGAAAGGAGATTGAAAGAGAAGAAGACATAGAAGTCTGTCCCGAATGCGGTAGCCCGAGGCTCATTAGAGATCACAGGAGAGGAGAATTCATCTGTCAGGATTGCGGACTCGTGATCGAGGACCAGTACATCGATGCTGGTCCAGAATGGAGAGCATTTGACAGCGAGCAGAGAGATCGGAGAAGCAGGGTAGGTGCCCCGGTCACTTTCACAATTCACGATAAGGGTCTATCTACTATCATAGACTGGAGCAACAAGGATTACTATGGCAAGGCAATTTCTGTCAGGAACAGAGCACAGCTCTTTAGGCTGAGAAAATGGCAGCGCAGAATTAGGATCAGCAACGCTACCGAGAGAAATCTCGCTTTCGCTCTCAGTGAGCTTGACAGGATGGCCTCTGCTTTAGGATTGCCGAAGAGCGTGAGAGAGGCTGCAGCAGTAATCTACAGAAAGGCGGTTGAAAAGAATTTAATTAGGGGCAGAAGCATTGAGGGCGTTGTTGCAGCAGCTCTGTATTGCGCTTGCAGACAAGCGGGTGTGCCAAGGACTCTTGAAGAGATCGCTACTTATTCGAGAGTTGATAGAAAGGAGATCGGGAGAACATACAGATTCATAACGAGGGAGCTCGGAATAAAGCTAATGCCAACAAGCCCCGC
>JASKJN010000026.1 GCA_030153385.1 Archaeoglobaceae archaeon | reverse complement strand
TCCCTCCTTAAGTATGAGCACGGGTGTGCCCTGAAGTGCAACCATCAAACCACCTCCTTACAGACATTGGTGGATAGGTATTTCTATATAAAGTTTTCGCTCTCGATTTTTTGCCAACTTTGTTCACTTTAAGCAAAATGTTTTTATACCTTATCTCGACATTAACGAAATCGAAATAGAGGTGTGAAAATTGAAAGAATTTGGAGGATTTGAAAGAAAACCACCTGTTCAGGTGGGAGATGTAAGGAATGTAAGAATAGAGGCAATGGGAAGTGGTGGAGACGGAATAACGAAGATAAATGGCTTCGTTATCTTCGTTCCTGGCGTTAAGGTGAACGATGAAGTGACAGTTAGGGTCACCAAGGTTCTAAGAAAATACGGTTTTGCAGAAGTCGTTGAGTAAGGTTGGATTTTATCAATCTTAAAAAATTTTTAATCTAAAATTTTTTGGCATAACAATTTTGGTTAAGGTCAGCTTAGCCCCAAATCATTTTTAACGCTCACAACACCTCTAAGTGCGACCTCGTAGAACTTTTCAAGTGGCATTATTTTCTCAATAAGCCTTATTCTTTCCCTGTCGCATCCAGCTGCAAAGCTCTTCTCCTTAAACTTCTTTTTAATCGTCTTAACACTAACGTCAGTAATTTTGCCACCCTTAACAAGAGCACAGGCAATTATCAGCCCGGAAATGCTGTCTGAAGCCTGTAAAGCTATCTCCACAGGCTTCTCATAATTTTCAAAAAGAACATGGTTGTGCCTTTTAACGAGTTCAGCGATATCCCGAAAACCTTCCTTTAAAAGAATTTCCTCACCTAAAACACCGTGCCTGCTCATGTCTCCTTTTGTGAGTTCGTGATCTATGTCGTGAAGCAGTCCAAGCTTCCACCATAGCTCTTCGTCTTCTTTAAGCTCTCTCGCAACCTCACGCATTATTCCTGCAACTGCGATGCAATGCTTTATCAGTGACTCGTCACTAACGTATTTTCTCAAAACTTCAAGCATTTCATCACCTAATTTTCTTTAATTTAACTTCCATTGTTCTCAGATCTAGGATCGCATACCTGCCCCAATTAACAGGCCCCGGATTCACTGCAATCCTTTCATCCTTAATCACTCCAAAGCTCTCATGCACGTGCCCACTGATCACAATCTGGAAATTTTCAATGTATCTTCTTATTGCCTCGCTCCCTATGCTCTCCCCGTAATTAGTCCTGTCAAGTATACCCCTCGCTGGACAGTGAGAAATGAGGATGTTGAAGTCCGAGAAATTGAAATTTTTTAGGATTTCCTCAAAATCATTCTCGCTGTATTCGGAGAGGGTTCCGAAAGGTGTTCTCAGAGAACCTCCGATCCCGTGAAGCGTTATTTCAGCCACTTCCAAGCTTCTACCATGGATGAAATTTATACCTTCAAGCTTATAGCCCAAAATTTCCGCATGATCGCAGTTCCCGTGGACAGCATAGCATTCTGGAGCGTATTTAGTTACGAGATCGTCGATCACGATGACATCCTGCTTTCTGAAGTGCGTTAAGTCTCCTGCGATCAGAAGCAATTCAAAGTCTTCTTTTTTCAGGATCTCTTCGAGATTTCCAATATTTGAGTGAATATCTGAAAGGAGAAGAAGCTTCATACGACGAATATTTCGCCGTTCTTTGGAGCAAATGCCTCAACACCTATATTCTGTCTTATCCAGCTTGCAAATTCCTCGCATTTTTCACCATGCATCGTGAAAACAACTTCAGCACCTTTATCGACAGCAATTTTCACGAATTCCTTCAGCTGTTTATCATCTGCATGGGCGGAGAAATCATACTGCTCTACGCCCATCTTCAGCTTGACAACCCTCGTGCCAAGGTTGATCATGCGGTGCTTCAAAGCCATGTCTCCATTTGTTCCCTCAACTTGATAGCCCGTGATCAGCAATCGGGACTTCGGATCATCATAGACTCTGGAGATGTAGAAGATCGCTGGGCCACCATTAAGCATTCCCGCAGTTGTTACGATCACAGCTGGCTCTCTCAGCACATCCTCTCTCTTTTTCCACTCAACCCACTCTGCATTCTTAAATGCTCTCCTCAAAGCTTTGGGGTCTTTCACGTAATCAGGATGTCTTTCCAAGAGCTTGAATACTTCTTTCCCAAGTCCGTCAACGTAAGGGGTTATCCCGTAGCTTTCTAGGATCATCAGCACTTCCTGAGTCCTTCCCACTGCAAACGCAGGAATTATGGCGTGCCCTCCACATTCTATAGTCTCGATAACACTCTCAACAAACTTCTTCTCAAGTTCCTTCCTGTTCGGATGCTCCACTCCGTAGTATGTACTCTCTACAATAAGTATATCTGCTTCTGGAAAACTCGTGTCAGCCCCCTCAAGCAATCTCGTGTCTTCAAGTTTTATGTCTCCCGAGTAAAGAATGCTGATCTCATTTTTAAGGTATACTATCGCACTTCCAGGCACATGTCCAGCATTGTAAAACTCGGCCTCGAAATTTTCAACTTCTAATGGTTCGTTGTATCCCAATTCCCTACAATTGCTCTCAAACTGCCTGAGCTCTTTCTTGGAGAAAGGAGGAGGTTGCATGACATTTAGTGAGTCCGAAAGCAGAACTCTTGCAAGATCTACGCTTGGCGGAGTGAGATAGATTACTGGATCGTAATACATCAGATTTGGTGCAAAACCGACATGATCGAGATGAGCATGAGAAACAATGATTGCCTTTGGAGAATACTCAAGCGGGTATTCGGGTGGCGAAGAAGGTTTTATACCGTAGTCTATCACGACAGAATCAACCGCAACCGCAGACCTTCCAACTTCTCCACACCCACCAAGGAACTTTATCGTTGACACCTAATTAAATAGTGGCGATTGTAATATATCTCTTTCGTTTGGACTATCATTAACACATTTTAAAATATTGGTATGATGGAAAACTTTTTATATTGGATACAAATTAATTTTGTAGACTTGAGGTGGTAGAATGAGAGAGAATTGGGCGACAAGGGCTGGATTTATTCTTGCATCTATAGGCTCTGCAATAGGTTTGGGCAACATATGGCGTTTCAGCTATCTCGCACATGCAAACGGTGGTGGGGCATTTTTGATTCCGTATTTCATAGCCCTCTTCGTAACCGGAATCAGCCTTCTGATGGTCGAATTTGCCTTGGGGCACAAGTTCAAGGCAAGTGCTCCCCTTGCGATGAGACAGATAGGCAGAAAATTTGAATGGGTCGGCTGGTGGGCTGTGCTTTCAGCATTCATAATCACGACCTACTACATTGTAGTCATAGGCTGGGCTCTTGTTTATTTTGCCAAGTCATTCACGCTCGCATGGGGTGCAGATACGAAATCCTACTTCTTTGGCAACGTTTTACAGCTTTCAAACTCTCCATAGGAGATCAGCGGATTTGCAATGGAAGTTCTCGTGGCGGTCATCATCATATGGATCATTAACTGGTTCGTCGTTTTCAGGGGTGTGAAGAAGGGTATAGAGAAGGCAAACCTTGTGATGATGCCCCTGCTGTGGCTTCTCGCGATCATTCTCGTTGTGAGAGCAGTAACTCTTCCAGGAGCTTTAGATGGGCTTGAATGGTATCTCAGACCTGATTTCTCAAAACTGGGAGATTATAAAATATGGATCGCTGCCTTCGGTCAGATCTTCTTCTCCCTGAGCCTTGCAATGGGTATAATGATCGCCTACGGGAGCTATTTACCTGAAAAGAGCGATATAGCGAACAACTCCTTCATAATTGGCTTGGCTGACAGCGCCTTCAGCTTCCTTATTGGCTTCGCAGTTTTTGGAACCCTCGGCTATATGGCGTATGCGACCCAGACAAGTGTGCAGGAAAGTCGTTGCAGGTGGAGTCGGTCTCGCCTTCATAGTGTTCCCACAGGCTTTGAATCTGATTCCCGGCTTTCCACAGCTAGTCGCTGCAATCTTTTTCCTTACGTTAATAGTTGCTGGACTTTCTTCTTCGATGTCACTTCTCGAGTCAATAACCTCATCTCTAATGGACAAGTTCAGAATAAGCAGAGCGAAAGCTGTTAACGGCGTATTCCTCCTTGGCCTGCTTGGTAGCCTTGTATACACAACAAATGCTGGCCTATACTGGCTCGACATAATAGACCACTTCATAAACTACTATGGCCTTGTATTGGTTGCATTGCTTGAAGTCATAGCGGTTGCGTGGTTCTTCAAGCTCTCATCGCTCAGAGAACACATAAACGCAGTTTCCGAGATAAAGATCGGACGCTGGTGGGATTGGTCGCTGAAGTATGTTACTGTTTTCATCCTTGCAGTGTTACTCATTAAGGATATCTGGGGCAATCTGCAGAAACCCTACGAGGGCTACAGCATAGATGCTCTTGGCACAGGAATTCTTGTGATACTTATCGGAATGCTTGTATCCGCTATCTTAACGCTGAGGAGGGGTAAAGATGTCGCTTGAAGCCATCGCCTTCGCAATCTTTGGTTTTGCCGTCCTCTATGGAGGGCTTGCCTACTTCCTATACAGAGCCATCAAAGCAAGAAGCTCTTAATTTTTATTTTTTAACAGAGGAGTTTAAAAATCTGCGATCTGGCATCGAGCCCAGCGCAACTAAAGAACTTAGGCTGAACACCACCAGACCGGTTTCCCGTTCTGGCAAGCTCATCTTGGAGTTCTTTAGTCTTTTGCCGGACTCGATCTTGCCTCGCATAAATTAGTAATCATCAAACTATATAAATCTTTTGCTCTGTCTATTAAGTAGCTTCGGGGAAAAATTTAAAGAGAGAGCAGATCTTGGGCAACGTAGTAAGCTCTTGAATGCTTACAGCTTGGACATTCTTCAGGAGGCTCTTTACCAATGTGAACGTATCCACATTCAAGGCAGACCCAGACGGTGTCCTTATCCCTCTTGAAGAAAGTCCCATTTTCGATCTCGCTCAATATTCTGCGGTATCTACTTTCATGGTGTTCCTCCGCTTTCGCTATTGCTCTCAGGTTCTCTGCTATATCTTTATAGCCCTCTTTTTCCGCTTCTTCAGCGAATTTCGGATACATCTCTGAATTCTCGTAGTGCTCCCCATTTATCGCGGACTTAAGGTTCTCAACAGTATTGCCAAGCGTAAGATCCGCCTCCACCTCTACTGAAATTGCGGGAGATTTCTTCAACCTCTGTATCAATTTGAAAAGCTGGCTTGCATGCTCTCTCTCGTTTTCAGCGGTCTCCAAAAAGACTCTCTGCAGAAATACGTATCCTTCCTCCTTTGCAATCTTCGCATAGAATGTGTAGCGATTTCTCGCCATGCTTTCTCCGATGAAGGCCTTTACGAGATTTTCAAGAGTTTTCATTTCAATCACTCTGCCACAGTCCGTGAATGTTGCAGTATTCCCTTGCAGAAACTTTCTCAGCCTTTAAACAGAACTCTGCTATCGGCTTGTCTCCGGGTTTTAGATGCTTTCTGTAAACGTTGCCATCCGCGATAACTTCGATCCACTCTATGTAGTGCTTTTCTTCCATTGGATGAAGGACACTACCAACTTTGACCACGATCTTATCCGCGGATCTCTCAATTACTGGAAGATGCTTTTCTTTCCCCTCTTCCACCTTTTTTACCTCCAGAAGCTTCATCGGTTTTCCACAGCAGACAAGCTGTCCCTTTCCCGCATGAATAACCTCAACGATGTTCCCGCAGACCTCACACTTGTAAACTTGGAGCATTTCCGTCATAATTTCACACCTCATATCTTTTTAAACGCAAACCACCAGTCATAGCCCTCGATCTCGCCCCTCTTTATCTTCTCAAGCCTCTCCATCGCTTCTTTCACAGTTCTAGCTGGTGGAATTATTACCCTATCCCCTATCAACTCATTGTTTGGCCAGTTTGCTGGGATTGAAACCTTCTTCTCATCGCTTATCTGCAAAGCCTTGACAGCGCGTAGAATTTCATCCATGTTTCTCCCGATCTCTTGCGGGTAATAGAGAATAAGCCTCACTACGCCATTAGGATCAATAACGAAAACAGCTCTAACCGTGTTCGTGCCTTTTGCGGAATGTATCAAGCCAAGAAGTTTTGAGACTTCTCCGACATCATCAGCGATGATTGGAAACTCGATGCTTATTCCAAGCTTCTCCTTTATCCATTCAACCCACTTTATGTGGCTGAATGTTTGATCTATGCTCAAACCTATGAGCTCGCAGTTCAGCTTTCTGAACTCCTCATACCTCTTCTGAAATGCAACGAACTCAGTTGTGCAAACTGGTGTAAAATCTGCTGGATGTGCAAACAGAACAAACCACTTTCCTGCGTAGCTGTCTGGCAATTTTATCTCTCCATGCGTTGTCTTTACAACAACTTCCGGAAACTTCTCTCCCAACAATATCATGCGCTCACCAGAACTAGTTTGGAGTCAAAATATATAACATTTTTTTTCGAATTTCGAACCATAACTTATTAAGAGCGAGAACAACTTTTTTTATGGACGAAAGAGATCTGACGATACTGCTTAACCTGCTCAGGAATGCGAGGATAACGAAAACGAGTATTGCGGAAAAGCTTGGAGTTAGTGAGACCGCTGTTAGAAAAAGGATCGAAAAACTTGAAGAGCAGAGAATTCTGCTTGGCTATAGAGCAATTTTGGACTTTAAAAAGGTCGGGCTTTTCGCCTCTTTTACGGGTATTGATGTAGAACCCGAGCAAATATGGAAGGTTATGAATGCTCTAAAGGACTTCGAAGAAGTCTTTGCACTTTACCTTACTTCTGGGGACCATACGATCCTTGCGGAGATAATCGCTGAATCCTTCGAGAAGCTGAAAGAAGTTCACGACAAGATCTCAGGGCTTAGTGGTGTGAAGAGGGTCTGTCCCTCTATTGTTCTCGAAGTTGTAAAGTAGATTAAGAAAAACCTCATTCCTTTCAAGGCATTTTGAAAGCTTTTCGCACATCTTAATTATCTCTTCGACATCGTCACTCTTAGCCACTATTCTCTCAGCCAAGCTTCCATTCTCTATTCTATCCTTTACAATGTCCAGATATCTTTTTTCTTCATCTTCAGCGTTTTCTTTTGCGTGCTTGAAAAGATGCCAGAGCTCACTTTTTAGCTCCGCTGTACCATATCGCATTGCAGAGTCGAGCTTCCTAACAAGCTCATCTCTCCCAAATTCCCTAACTTCAGCTTTTAAAAGGCTTAGAATGAAAGCTGCAAGCGCCACATCGCTTTTTATGCATTCCTGCTCATCCATTATTTTTATCTCTAAGCAGTCCCGTGAAAATCTGAAGATGACACCTCTCGAGTTCACCCATTCCCTGCAAAGTCTATAAGCGTCTCTTTTTATCAGCTCAGCGTATATTTTTTTCAGTATGCTCTTGTATTCCTTTAGCGAAGAGATCCTTTCTGGAATAACATCGTTGCAAATCAACGGGATCTCTTTTTGGTTTGTTCTGTAGTAGTAAAGCCTTGTGTCTGCAAACAACTTCTTTCCTTCACATATCGGTGAAGCTGATGCAATTGCTGCTATGTAAGGAAGCAGGCATCTCAGCTTGTTGTGCATCTCTACCGCTTCCTTCTCATCGCTGTAGGAAATGTTTAACTGGAAACTCTGTATATTCACCCATTCCCTGCTGCCTTATGTTGAAAAGCCTGTCGTATTCCTCGTATATTCTTCTATCTCTGTGATCCCAGACCTTCGCTTCTTCAAGCTTAATAAGCGGGTGCATTCCGAGTCCAAGAAGCTTGTAGCCTTCAAGATAGCTTAAAAGCTCTTCCAAGCCTTCCTGCATAGTTTCTTCAAATTCTTCCAAGCTTTCAAACGGTTCATCAGCTCTAAGCTCGATCACATGCTTCTGAAGCTCTTTTCCAACAAACACTTTCCCAAGCTTAACCTCATTCAAAATCCTGCCAGAGATCTTTTTCAAAATTCTGTCGCTTACTGGCTGAGCCTCGAATTTTTCGTTGTTTATCGAAAACTCATGCTCTGGACCGATCATAGGCAGTAGATCATCAAAGCGCCTACAAGGACTGTTGAAACAGTCAGCGGAACACCAACTTTCAGGTATTCTATGAAGCCAAGATTTATTCCTTCCCTGCTTGCACTCTCAGCAACTATAAGGTTTGCAACGCTACCGATCAGCGTTAAATTTCCAGCAAAAGTTGAAGCCATGGCAAGCAGATACCAGAATTCGCCATCTTGCTTTACTATCGGCAGCATCATCATTACAAATGGCACGTTGCTTACAAGGTTGCTTCCTATCACAGTCAAGGTGCTTGCATATAAATACGATTCAAGGTCCTTCAAACTTATGGAAGAAACAAGAAGATGCCCGTAATCCCTTTCAAACGCATGCATAACTATAAAAAGATTGCAGAAGAAAAGCAAAAGCCCCCAGTCAACCTTTTCAAGGGCTTTTCTTGGCGGGATTTTTCCGATCGCAAACATTATCGCAGCACCTATCAAAGCTGATATTGGAATCGGATAAATTTCTGTTATGAACAAAGCCAAAACAAAAGCGAAGACAGCTAAAGTCTTAACTGCAAGGCTCTTGTTGAATGAAACATCAATTTTTTTTGGCTTAAAGTTGTCAAAATCTTTTCTGTAGACAGCGTAAACGATAAGGTAATTCAGAACAAGGCATATAGCGCTTATCGGAACCATTACTTTCGCAAATTCCAGAAAGCTTACTCCAGAGCTTATGCCTATGAGCATGTTCTGTGGATTTCCGATGATCGTTCCCGCGCTTCCTATGTTTGCTGAGGTTGCGAGAGCTATCAGCAAGGGAATTGGATTGAGCTTTGCTTCGAGGCTTAGCTTTACGATAATTGGTGTCATAAAAACGCAGATCGTATCGTTTACAAACAAAGCTGAAAGGGTTGAGGATGAGAGAATTATGGTGAGAAGAAGCCTTCTGCCGTTTCCAATGGTCATGAGCTTTGAAGCAACGAATTCAAAGAATCCAGAAAAGCTCAGATAGGCTACGAGAGCCATCATTCCAAATAAAAGAACGATCGTGTTGAAATCTATAGCCCTTACAGCCTCATCGAAACTAAGAACACCGAGTGAAAGCAAAAGAGCTACGCCTATCGTTGACGCTGCCGGACGAGACAGGCTAAACTTTCCAATATTTTGAATTGCTATTAGCACGTAAGTCAAGATGAAGACCAGCAGTGTTATCAGTCAGGGGTCACCCGCGAATAAAAAAATTGGCCGGATATATAAAAGTATTCTCAAGACAAAATCATTATAGTATCCCCACCCGAGACTTTGTCTCCGGGCTTAACCAGGATTTTCTCCACAACACCCTCGAACGGCGATGATACCGGGTTCTCCATTTTCATTGCCTCAATGATCGCAACATTCTCCCCTATCTTTACACTATCTCCCACTTTTTTAAGAATTTTTGTTACAATTCCAACCATTGGAGCCTTTATAGCTTTTTCAGCTCTTTTCTGTTCCTTTTTAGCCTCAGAAACCTTTGAAATCCCGAAATCGATACCTCGATTAACCTCTAACACAGCCTTTTTTCCATTCACGGTTACTTCGAATTGGGTGGGCGAAAGTTCGGTAACCTCAACTTCAAACTCTTTTCCGCTGACAATGACGCGATACTTCAATCTCTCACCCTTTCAGAGATCTTCCATATTCTCGGGCCTTCTTCGATCTCAACGATGTTCTCTTTCTCTCTCAGATAGCGGTGGATTGCAACCAGTGCAGCGATAAATTCTTCCACTTCCATATCCATCACTTGGTCGAGTGCTTTTTTGCTGGAGGCTTTTTCCTCTTGCTTTCCAATATTCTAAGTGAGGAGATAAGCTTAATTCTCGTGAACTTCGGATCTATGATATCGTCCACGTATCCCCTTTCTGCGGAATTATACGGATTTGCGAATTTTTCCAGATATTCTCTGACCTTCATCTCTCTCATCCTAACTTTGTCTTCCGCCCTTTCGATTTCATCTCTGTATATTGTCTCCACAGCCCCCTCAGGGCCCATTACAGAGATCTCTGCGGAGGGATATGCAAAAACGAGATCTGCGCCTATATGCTTGCTCCCCATTGCCACATAAGCACCTCCGTAGGCTCTTCTTACAATCAATGTTATCATCGGAACCGTAGCTTCCGCATAAGCGGAGACAAGTCTTGCCCCCGCTCTAATTATTCCCCCAAATTCCTGATCTATTCCGGGCAAGAAACCGGGGACATCTACAAACGTAATGATAGGGATGTTGAAGGAATCGCAGAATCTCACAAACCTTGTGATTTTGTCGCATCCATTTATATCGAGGCAACCTGCTAGGCTTCTTGGATTATTCGCAACTATGCCTACAGTTTTTCCGTCAATTCTGCCAAAGCCAGTAACCACGTTCGACGCAAAGTTCTCCGAGATCTCAAAAAATTTGCCGTCATCCAAAACTTTTTTTACAATTTCCCGCATATCATATGGTTCCATTGGGTCTTCTGGAACGGTTTCCGATATTTCGGGAGTTAATCTTGAAGGAGGATCACTAACTTCGACTCTAGGCGGATCTTCCAAGCAGTTTAGTGGTAAATAGTTCAGAAGCTCCCTGATCAATCTAAGAGCGGTTAAGTCATCCTCAGCAACTATGTGGCAGTTTCCACTTCTGTACGCCTGAGCTTGCCACCCTCCAAGCTCGTATTCCGTGATCTCTTCTTCAAAAACCGCTCTTATGATATGAGGCGGGTTAATGAAGAGGTGGCAATTCGGATTTTTGCTCATGATCACAAAGTCCGCAAGAACTGACGCAAGCGCTGTTGGACCTATGCATGGGCCAAGTATTGCACTGATCTGAGGAACAAGTCCACTTGCGAGAGAACTCCGATAGAAGATCTCTCCAAAACCCCTCAAAGCCCCTATGCCGTCCTGAATTCTTGGTCCTCTACTATCGTAAAGCCCGACTATGGGTATTCCAAGCTTCATTGCAAATTCAAAGAGGTTTGCGATCTTAAGCCCATGAGCCTCTCCTACTGTTCCATCAAGCAATGCGAACTCTTGGGCAAATACAGCAACAGGACGCCTGTTTATCGTTCCATAACCAGTTATAACATTCTCAGCTTGCAGATCAGAATTGCTCTTAGTAAAAATACTTAGCTCAACAAAGCTACCGGGATCAAGAAGGTTTTCGATTCTCTCTCTTGCTGTTAGCTTAGCCAATCCATGCTGTTTTTCTATTCCCTCATCTCCAACCATTCTTCTGATCTTTTCCTTTTTTTCAATAAGCTCCCGTAGGATGTCGTTCTTCATCAGACCATCCCCTGCAATTCAGAGCGTAGTCTTATCAATTTATTCTTTTCGCAATCAAAAACATTCATAAATTCAAAGCGCTAAAATTGATCACCGATGAGAGAACCGAGGGCCCTGATCAGCCGCGGGATGGAGCTCTCGCACATGCGAGCTATGACCATCCTTTCGCTCCCCCAGGGTACAGTAGAATTTTTATCTCCAATGTATGATTTGGGGAAGTGAAAATTGCGGTAACTGGCAGACCAGGGATCGGGAAAACCACACTCTGCTTGAAAGTTTATGAATCTCTGAAGGACAAGATCAGGATTTCAGGTTTTATAACTCTGGAAGAGAGAGCGGGAGGGAAGAGAGTAGGCTTTAAGCTTGTCGAACTTTCTGGAGGGAGAGAGGCGAAGCTTGCAAGAGTTGGAAAGGGTAAGTTAATGGTTGGGAAGTATGAAGTTCTGTTGGAGAATTTTGAAAAATTCCTTGGAGAGCTCGATCTGAATGGAGAGCTGGTTATCATAGATGAAGTTGGCCCAATGGAACTGAAAAGCCAGAAATTCGTTTCCTTAGTTGAAGAATTGATGAAAAAAGAGAAGCTTCTCTTTACGGTCCATTACCGAGCAAATCACCCTCTTGCTAAGAAGATTAGAAGAGATTTCAGAATTTACACCATAGATGAAAGTAACAGAGATCAGGTGGCAGAAGAGATTGTGACGCTTTATGATCGTTGAAGGAAAGGCAAAGATCTTTACGGACGGAATATTCTACAATCCAAGAATGAAGTTTTGCAGAGACTTGGACATGCTTGTCTTTGCAGAATTGAAAAAAAATACGGTTCTTGATGCCTTCTCAGCCACAGGAGTTCGTGGAATAAGGGCTATGCTTGAAGCGGAGCGTGAGGTCGTTTTCAACGATGCAAATCCGAAGGCTGTTGAAGTTATAAAGAAAAACCTCCAGCTCAACGGGCTTAGTGCAGAAGTTTACTGCAAGGATGCAACCTTGTTGATGCGCGAGAGTTCTTTCAGACACATCGATATAGATCCATATGGTAGCCCGGCAAACTACATAGAGTCCGCCTGCAATACCGCAGAAATTTTAAGCGTAACCGCAACCGATCTCGAAGCGCTTTGCTGTAAGGGATCCGCTGGCATGAGGAAGTACTCTGTAGTTGTCTCCAAAACCGATACTCCGCATGAAACGGGGCTGAGAATTCTGCTTGGGTTTATAGCCAGAACTTCTGCGAGATTCGAGAAGAAGATCGAACCCATAGCCGCTTGGACGAAGGAGCACTACTATCGAGTCCATCTTCGAATGAAGCGATCAACTTCTCAGTCGCTGAAAATGTTTGAAAACCTCGGTTTCCTCGTTTATTGCCAAAATTGCCTTAGAAAGAGTATTTCAAAGTTCGATGAAATTCCTGAGCGAATTTGCAAATGTGGTGGAAGAAATTTAGCTCTTGGACCTCTATGGCTCGGGGATCTGAAGGATGGGGCTTTTTTGGAGAAAATTATAAGCAGAAGTGAGGGAGAGCATAAAAAATTCCTTTTGAAAATAGCTGAAGAAGTGAATTCTCCCATAGCGTATGACATACAAAAAATCTGCAGTAAATTGGGCAGATCTGTACCTCCAACAAATGATTTGGTTGAGAAGCTAAGAACGTTGGGTTTTAAAGCTTCGCCCGTGCATTACTGTGGCCACTGTATAAAGACAGACGCGGATCTTGAAGAGATCGAGAAACTACTGAGGGCATAAACTTCAAAGATTTTTTATATCTTTTAGTCGTAGCGGAATTTAGATGATAGGCATCGATATAGGGGGTTGCAATCTCGTCTCAGCAATAATCTCGGATGAATTAAAGATCTTTAAAAAACCCGTTGGAATGGGACTTGATAGTTTATCAAAAGAAATCAAACCATACATCGGAAAAGAAAGGATCATTTTAACCACTTCTCAGCCCATAAATCTTTTAGTTTCAAAATTCGAAGAAATGAAAACCCTAACCCTGCTCATCCCTGGACCTGGGCTGAATTACTCCCGATATGGCTTCGTGCTGAAGGGATATGTGAACCATAGGGGAGACGTGGTTGAAAAAGTCGATGAAGCTGAAGTTAGGAGAATTCTCGAAAGGGAGAAGTTTCAGAACGTTGCGATCGCTTCAAAGTTTTCAGTAAGAAATCCAATACTTGAAGAAGAAGTTAAGAGGATCGTGAAAGAAAAGATCGATGAGAAAAGAATAGCGCTTAGCTATTTCGTTGGCGGTCTTAATTATCCTGCAAGGATAAACACGACGGTGATCAATGCGAAGCTAAAGGAAATTGTATGGGATTTAACAGAGGAGATAAGAAAAAAAATCGGTGAATTCTACTATTTAAAAGGAGATGGAACGATATCTCCAAGTCAGCTGGTTGTGGAAAATCCATCGGAACTCTACGGTTCAACAGCAGTCGCTTCCGCATTTGGTGCGATATATTTGACCAAAGAAAAGAATGCGGTTGTGGTGAACATCGGCGGATATTGCACAACTTTGGTTAGGATCGAAAATGAAAGTCCAGTTTTTATTTCAGGTGTTGAAATAGCGGGAAGAAAGACGCTGATCAGATGTGTCGATTCAGTTTCGATTCCCATAGGCGGAAATTCGATAGTTCAAAATGAAAAGGCAAGCCCTGTATGTGCAACGCCAGCAGCTTTTGGTGGTAACGTTTTTACTTTAACTGATGCCCTAAACTGCACAGGATTCGATATTGGAGACAGCAGTCGATCAAGGAAGCTTTGTGAGACAATAAATGCAGAGGAAGTAGTCGATAGTTTCATTTCCATGCTTGCTGACAATCTAAAGGCTATGGAATGCGAGAAGATAATAGGCGCCGGATATCTTGCACCTTATTTAATTCCAGAGATCGCAAAGAAAGCCAAGGTTGACTTCTTGGTCCCAAAGCACAGTGAAGCGGTTTGTGCTATCGGAGCTGCTGTTTCAAAAGTTAGCTTTACGCTTCACACGAGATACGATACTGAGAAGGGGATCGCGATCTACAATGGCGTCATTGAGAAATGTCCATTCAGAACTGGTAGCATTCCGAAAGATGAAGAACTCATAGATATGGCTAAAAGAAAGGTTTTGGAGATCGCCAAGAGCTTGGGAGAAGGGGAAGTTGGCGAGATAAAGGTTATCGATTTCAGCTCCTTCACAATCGTTAAGGGAGGTATGAAGAGAGGAGTGATAGCGGATTTGACCCTCCAGATCGAGCCGGGCATAGATTATGGAAGAGCTAAAGGAGTTCTTTAATGCGATAGAAGAGCTAAAGGAGTTATCAAGGGAGGGCTGGGTGGTAGTGGTTGAAGGTACCAAGGACTTGAGAGCTTTGCGCGGTATTGGCGTTGAAGGTGAGATCGTGGTTTTTTCTGGCTTTTCGAACACTGCTGAAAGGTTGAATGGAAGAAGGGTGATAATACTCACAGACTACGACGCCGAGGGCTTCGAGATCGAGAAAGGACTTGTAAGAGCACTTTCAAGCTACGGAAATATTCCAAATACTGAACTGAGGAAAAAGATCTTCCGATACATCAGAAAGGACATAACAAAGGTTGAGGAGCTTGAAAATTTCATCAGGAGGGAGAAGAACGAATTATGAGGCTTTGATCCTAACAACTCTTGACGAGAAAATTCTGAACTTTGCGGGGTTTTTGAGTTCGAAAACTTTGGCTCAATGTGTTGTTGCGATAGAGTCTAAGGTAAAAATCTTTATGAATGGGTTGAAAGAGCTGTTAAAAGCGGGCTATGATCGTTCTTCATATTTCTAAGCATTGCATAGAGACATCTGCAAGGATGAAATACGAGGAGCTTTTATCATATCTGCTAAAACATGAAGATGAGGAGAAAGAAAGGGAATTGGAGCTATTGGTCGAATTTTTAAAGAAGGCAAATTTTTCTGAACTCAGAAGGAGAGGTTTTGACGGCAGAGAGGAAATGACGGTGGTGATAAAAAAGGAAGGAGACAAATTCGTCGTTGAAAGGTTAGGTTAGTGCATGGACATTGTGAGAATGCGATGTAGGTGGTTTTCTGACACAAAGCTTTTAAAAGCCTTATGGACATGACCATGTGCTCACTCTCGTTGGCATGGGACTTCATGATTGCAGTGATATAACTTTCAGAGGGTATGAAGCGGTAAAAAGTGCTGATGAGGTTTACTTGGACTTATACACTTCAAAGATGTCCTCCTCACTCGAAGAGCTAAAGAAATTTTTTGGAAAAGAAATCAAAGAAGCCAAGAGAAGCGATTTGGAGGAAGGGAGCAGAAAAATAATAGAGAGAGCAAAATATGCAGACGTCGTGATCCTTGTCCCCGGGGATCCAACAATAGCAACAACTCATATATCGCTTCTCTTGGAAGCGAAGAAAGCAGGTGTTAATACAAGAGTAATAAATAACGCAAGCATAATCAACGCGATATGTTCGCTTACAGGTCTTCAGAGCTACCGTTTTGGAAGATCAGCCACGATTAGCTGGCATCGCTCAAGGGCCTTTATAGATACAATCAAAGCGAATCTGAGCATAGACGCTCACACAATGCTTTTTCTCGATTTAAATCCTCCTATGACGATAAAGGAGGCAGTAAACAGAATTTTGGACCTCGAAAGCAGTTTCGAAAAGCATTTCGCAGTGGGGATAGCAAGAGCGGGAAGCGAAGATGCTGTCGTTAAATGCGACCAATTGAAGAATTTGGCGGATTTCGATTTCGGAGATCCCCTTCATAGTCTTGTAGTATTGGCAAGAAGACTTCACGTAGTGGAATATGAATGCCTCATCTACTTCGCCTCCGCTCCAGAAGAGCTGAAAGAGTGGGTCTTATGAGAGAAAGAATTGGCTTGCTTCTGCTACTTATCGGCTTCCTATCCACTCTCTGGCTATGGTGGTACTATGGATGATCGATTGGAAGAGATCAGAGAAAGGTTTGGAGATTTGCTTGATGAAGAGACTGCAAAAGCACTTGCAAATTACTCTCCGAATTCGCAGGAATTCACAAGGATCTCGGAAATAGTGCCGGGAAGAGTTAATATAAGGGGAAGAGTGAGCGGAATCGGAAGTCCTGAATTTGCAAACGAGATATACATTTCAGACGAGAGCGGAAGAGTCAGGGTTCTGGTATGGGACAAGGAAATATACAGAAGGGCTGAAATTGGAATGCTGGTCGAAATATACAACGGCTACGCTAAAGAAGGCAGGAAGGGGATCGAGGTTCATGTAAATAAATATTCAATTATTAAATTTTTTGAATAAAATAGATGAGAATCGCAGTTGCAATCCGAGCATCCAAAGCCTTTAATTTTAGGCAGATTTATCTTCTTTGCAAGCTCGCATTCTTGTAGGTCAAAAAGCACTGCTCCAAGCACTTCAAAGACTTCGGAAATGTAGTCTATATGCCATTTCTTCTTCTTTTCACCAAAATGCCTTTTAACTCTGCTAAGTCTTTTCGCACTGCCAACGTAGTAATAGAAGCCAGGTTCAAAATCGATCGCGTTCAGCTTTCCAACCTCAATTCTCCGATGCTTCTCGTTGTATAGCACAAGAACATAGGATGCCACACCAATCGTTCAATAAAAAATAAAAAAGTTTACTGCTTCTTCTTCTCTTCTTTTGGAGCCATTTCGAGCATTCTGCTGTAAATTTCGTCCTGCTGTTTCTCAAGCTGGTCTAGGAGCTTTTTGAAATTCTCGAACACCTTATTCTGAGACTCTG
>JASKJN010000025.1 GCA_030153385.1 Archaeoglobaceae archaeon | reverse complement strand
TTTGCTATGTAGGCATCCCACTCGCTTTCCCACAAACCCTTCTCTTTAAGGTATTTCGCCAATCCTGGGTGGATTGGGACAAGCTTTGGATCCATTGTTTTTACTCCATCATACTGGAATTCTGCAAAGTTTTCAAGAGGTTTGAGTCCTGCGTCAGCTGCTGCAAGATCTTTTGCCTTACTTTCAAGAATCTTGAGCATCGTATAAACATCCTCCTCTGGCATCGCTTTGCCTACATGGAATCCGAAGAAGAATGGAATACCGTATACCTTTCCTTCCCCTCCATATACCTTCGCATCGATCTCAACTAAAAGTTTTCCTGCTTTGGTTAGCTTCTCCCTCTCCTCTGGGCTTGGATTTAGTGGTACAAGATTTGCTCCACAGCTTATACTCAACTGCTGTCCCCAAGTTGGTAAAGTGGCTGTTCCCGTAGTATAGAGAGCAGTTGCAACAATTGTTCCCTCTTGAAGAGCATTGCATACAAACTTTGAATCCACTTCTCTATGCGTTACGTTAACGCCAACTATTTTCAAAGCTTCATTGATGTTTATATAGTTCATGTAGCCAGCAGGTGTTAGATAGACTGTCTTGCCTTCAAGATCTTTCCAGCTCTTTATTTCATTTGCCTTTTCCTTTGGTATCAGGAGGAATGTTTTCATCGTGTAAGCCCAAAAGGATTGAACCGGCATTCGTTCGCATGTGAAGTTTGCAAATCCACCAGTTGACGTGTATAGCTCTTTAAAGCCCGGTCCCCCAATGTAGGTACTATCAACTTCCCCTTTGCAGAATCCTTTTATATTTGCTGTCGTTGTCGAGTAGGGGATTATAGCAAAGTCAATGTTTCTCAATTTTTTCATATCATCTTTTATTGCGTCAACAAAAAGAGCTGAAACCTTGTAGCCATAACTAGCTGGATCAATTGTCCCCCATCTCCAAGCCTTTGGTTCCGGTGTTACTGTCGGTTTTTCTGACGGAGTCGTGGTCGGAGTTGGAGTTGGTGTTGTACAACCAGAGATAGCTAGAGCCAACCCCGCAACAACAAAGAGAAGCAAGATCTTCCTAACCGTGAAATTAAATTGGTTAAATGATTTATAAACTTTTCTATTTTTTATTATAATCTCTGGTAGCTGTAGCTGTGCAGACAGAGAGCTTCAAAAACTTCTGAATTTTCTTTCCCTCTCTCTCAGCTACGTATCTCTTTATCTCCATATCAAGTAAATTTGCTCGAATTCTCCCAAGAATTTCTCGACACAATCTTTGATTGCATTCTCGCATCTCAGAATCTAGCCTCTTAGGTTTTCTTCTCTTTTACAAAGACTAAAGCCAAAACTGATAGTATAGAAGCGATAAAGCAAAACTCAAAAGAGAGTTTATAAGCTTCTACAGGATAAAATGGTCCAACTTTACCAACTAAGTCCATCAAATAACCCATTACCGGCTGAAACAAGCTTGCACCAAGTATTGGAAATACATTTGCAATGCTAATTGACAAACCTGTTACTCGGGGTGGAAAGAGATCTTTTATAATTGCATAACCGATGGGACTTGTACTGGAAAAGAAACCGATTGAGAAAGAGATCAGGCAAATTGAAGTTATATCCAGATTACCAGTTTCAGTAGCTAAAGGCAACCATGCTAAAGTTAATCCGAAACCTGCCAGAATTAGTACCAACTTCCTCAAACCGAATAGATCCGAAATTCTACCTAAAATAATACCTCCAACTATCATTCCAACACTTACAAGAACTAAAATAGCGCCTGCAGTAGACTTAGACATTTTGTAAACATCCATCAAAAATGGACCTCCCCAGAGTCCCTGAAATCCCATTAACCCTCCAATTCTGAACATTGCAGATATTGCAATAAGCCAAAGAGAAAAATTGGAGAGAACCAACCTGATATCCTCCCCCTTAATTTTATCGCCTCTGAAATCACCTGGTGCATCTCTCACAAATTTCCAAGCGAGAAGTACCAAAATGGGAGTAACCAAAGCAACAATGAGAAGTGATCGTCTCCAACCAAAAAGTTCTATAGCCAGAGCAAGTGGATACGCCGAAACGATTGCTCCAAGATTTCCAATTGCAACAAGTACCGCTGTGACAGTTGCAAACTCATTTTGCCTGAACCAGACAGAAATTATTTTCATGGCCGGTACATAGACGCCTGCAGACCCTATTCCAATCAAAAATCTCGAAGCTATTGCAATTTCGTAAGTGTTGGCCAGAACCAAAGTGAGGACACCAAAAAAAATGAAATCGAAGTGAAAGCTATAACAGTCCACTTAGCTCCTTTCGTGTCTGAAAGAGCGCCAACTGGAATTTGTAAAAGCATATAAGGATAAAAATAAGCTGATGATAGAATACCTACTGCCAGCGCGGACACAGCAAATTCTCTCATGAACTCGTCTGCCATTACTGCAGGAGAAGTTCTATGAAAATATACGAGGAAGTAAAGACTGGCCAATACCGCGAATATAGCCCATTTATTCAACTTTAAACCTGAGGATTGCACATATACCACCAAGTTTAGCGACTATTTCGCCGGAATCGAATTCCGAATTGGAATCCGCTCCTTATCAATCCTAGTTTGTCATCGCTGTCACTTGCACTTTTAGTCAATGGAAAAAAGGTATCTCCCTTCTCGATTGCAAACCTCAAATGCCACAAGTCCTCCAAGATTTCAGGAATTAGCTTTATCTCCCCCTTTGCTGTCCTTAAGACTTTTTCCCAAGATCTGCACACCACAATTTTATCCTATGAGCTTTAAAAATGTTTTCGGATAAACAATTTGATTTTATCATGATTTAAAGTTGCATTCCTTATGAAATTTACGGAACTAAATCTCGACTTTAATTTTTAAATATTATGATCGTTGACAATATTTATTAGATTTTTTAGTAACTTCTAAATAGTGAGATAGTTAGACTCTCGAAGTGCATCAAACACGAGGTGAATATAATGGAGATATTAGCACACGACATATTGATTGTAGGAGCAGGTTTGGCTGGCTTAAGAGCCACCATTTCTGCCGCAGAAACTAGTAACAAGATTGACATAGCTGTGATTTCAAAGCTTCATCCGATACGTTCGCATTCAGTCTGTGCACAGGGTGGAACAGCAGCAGTGATGAATGAAAAGGACTCTTTTGATTTGCATGCTTATGACACTGTCAAGGGTGCAGACTTTCTCGCAGATCAGGATGTTGTGGAATTCTTTGTTAGGCAAGCACCCAAAGAGATTATCCTTTTGGAGCATTGGGGGTTGCCGTGGAGTCGCACTCCTGAGGGAAAAATAGACCAGCGTCCCTTTGGTGGCCACAGTTTTCCAAGGGCCTGTTTTGCTGCGGACATGACCGGTTTTTATGAAATGCACACTCTTTACGGGAAAGCTATAACCTACGAAAATGTGAAATTTTACGATGAGTTTTTTGCTACTTCGCTTATTGTTGAGAACAACGCTGTGGCTGGTTTGACTGCAATAGATCTAAAAACTGGAGAGCTCGTTGCTTTTAAGGCTAAGGCTATTGTAATGGCTACTGGAGGACATGAACGCATATATGAATTCACTACGTTTTCACACCCATCGACTGGCGATGGAATGGCTATGGCCTACCGTGCAGGCGCTCCCCTTGAGGACATGGAATTTGTTCAGTTCCACCCAACCGGCTTGGTGCCTTCAGGTGTTCTAATAACAGAGGGGGCCCGAGGAGAAGGCGGATATTTAATCAATGCTCTTGGAGAGCGTTTTATGCAACGCTATGCTCCAAAGATGATGGAGTTGGCTCCTCGTGATGTGGTCGCAAGAGCAGAACAGAAAGAGATTAATGAGGGGAGAGGCTTTACAGGTCCTTACGGTCCTTACATAGCTTTAGATCTTACACATTTGGGCGAAGAAAAGATTAACGAGAGATTGCCATTAATAAGAGATGTCGCCAAGAGGCTTGGCGGAGTAGACCCTGTCAAAGAGCCCATACCAGTACGTCCAGCAGCTCACTACTCTATGGGCGGGATTAAAGCCAATATTAGAACTGAGACACCCATCAGAGGACTATACGCCGCTGGAGAATGCGCATGCTATAGCCTTCACGGCGCCAATAGGCTTGGAACAAATTCGACAGCGGAGTGCCTTGTTTTTGGAGGCGTTGCTGGAGAAGAGGCGGCAAAATACGCAATGTCCACAAACTTCCAAGAGTTCTCCAAGGAAAGAGTCATCGCCGAGGAAAAGCGAATCTACGATGGTATTCTTGGAAGAGAAGGCGATGAGAGAGTTCCCCAATTAAGGGAAGAAATGAGAAAGATTATGGACAAAAAAGTTGGGATTTTCAGAGTAGAGAATGAACTAAAAAGCGCCTTAAAAGAAATTAGAGATATTAAAGAGAGGTTTAGGAACATAAGAGTCGAGGATAAGAGTAAAACCTTCAACACAGGTCTTACGACCGCTCTGGAGCTTGACTTTATGCTGGATTTGGCTGAAGTCACAATAATTAGTGCATTGGCAAGAACCGAATCTCGGGGCGCCCATTCAAGGCTAGACTATCCGGAGCGCGACGATAAGAACTGGCTTGTGCATACACTGGCATATTACACAGTCGATGGCCCGAAGCTCGATTATATCCCTGTAACGATTACAAAGTGGCAACCTGCTGCTAGGAAGTATTGAGGAGGTGTGTGAAATATGAATGGCGATGTTGTAAAAACCATTGAATTCAGAATACGCAGATATGACCCCGACACGAAGAAGAGTTACATTTCCACATTTAAGGTTCCAATACGGCGCGGAACAACAGTTCTTGACGTGCTCAATTATATTAAGGAGAATCTCGATGAGAAGTTGACTTTTAGGCGTTCTTGCCGAATGGGCATCTGTGGAAGTTGTGCGGTGAACGTTAACGGAAAACCCATGCTTGCTTGCTACACACAAGTTCTGGACCTCAATGCTGATATAATAACCATTGAACCCCTTTCGAATCTTCCTGTCATTAAAGATTTGGTTGTTGACATTCAGCCCTTCTTCCAAAAGTTCAGGAAAATCCGGAATGTGCTGATTAAGCCGCCTGAATCCTTCAAAGTACAGGGAGAGTTTATCCAGTCTCCAGAGGACCTTAAAAAATATTGGGATTTGACGCTCTGCACTAAGTGTTCGATTTGCTATTCTGCTTGTCCTGCAGCCATAGATGAAAGATATCTTGGGCCCTCAGCTTTATCCACCAATTACAGGTTTATCGCCGATTCGAGGGATGAGGGTTTAGAGGAGAGGCTCAAACCCCCTGCTGACAACATTTGGTTGTGCACGTCATGCAATTCGTGTACACTCTTCTGTCCAAAGCTTGTAAACTCTTCAGATGCAATTGTTGAGACTCGTAGCCTCCTCGTTGAAAGTGGAGTAGTACCGAAAACAGTTAAGGATGTTCTTGAGAACGTTATGAGATACCATAACCCACTGGGTATCCTCCAAAGCAAGCGGATGGCCTGGGCTGAAGGCTTAAACGTCAAAACATATCCAAAAGTTAATAGGGCGGACGTTCTCTTTTATGTATGCTGTTTAACAGCTTTCGATGTTAGGCACAGAGAGATAGTCAGAACGATGGCCTCAATTATGGATAAGCTTGGTGTTAACTATGCCACTCTGGGTATAGAGGAATGGTGTTGCGGAGACCACGTACTAAGAATGGGTGAAAAAGGCTTATTTGAAATGCTTGCAGAGCACAATATTGCTGTTTTTCAAAAGTTCAATGCAAACAGCATTGTAACGATTTCACCCCACTGCTACAACACCTTCAAAAACGAGAGACCATACAAAGACTTACAATTGAACGTCCAGCACTATACTCAATTTCTAGCTGAAGCCATAGAAGAAGGTAAAATAAAACCCACTAAACCCTACAATAAGCGGGTTGCCTACCATGACCCATGCTTCCTTGGAAAGCGAAATCAAGTCTATGATGAGCCTAGACGCATACTTCAATCCATTAAAGGGCTAGAACTCGTTGAAATGCGGCGAAACCATGAAAGTAGCTTCTGCTGTGGCGGAGGTGGTGGGAGGGTTTGGACAGAAGAGGCGGAGCCTGAGAAGAGACCATGCATCGAACGCGTTAAAGAAGCTCTGGAGCTTGGCGTTGACGTCATAGCTGTAGCTTGCCCCTTGTGCATAGCAACTCTAGAGGATGCAACAAAAGTCTTGAAGGCTGAAGACAAAATAGTGGTGAAGGACATACTGGAAATCTTAAAAGAAACACTTTAAACACTATTTTTTCCATCCTATCCTCCCAGCATCGACATTATATTAGGAAGTTGCATTTTATGTAATGATTCTGTTAAATGGCAAAGTTTAAATTTTACATGTAAGAGCATATATTAGTGAGATGCTATGTCTGAATTAAATAGAGAAGAAAGAAGACCGACTGCAGAAGAACTACTCGCAAAAGCAAAAAAACCCTCCCAATTGGCCACACCAATGCACAAGTTTTATGAGGGCAAGATTCAAGTGATGCCAAAGTGTGCCATAACAAGCCCTGATGATTTTGCAATATGGTATACCCCCGGTGTTGCCACACCGTGTAAGGAAATCCAAGCTGACCCAGATAAGTCATTCGAGCTTACAAATCGGTGGAACTCTGTAGCTGTAGTATCAGATGGCACTCGCGTTCTAGGGTTGGGTGATATAGGCCCCGAAGCAGCCATGCCCGTAATGGAAGGAAAAGCATTACTATTCAAATATCTGGGAGGAGTAGACGCTTTCCCAATATGCCTAAAAACAAAAGATCAAGCCGAAATTGTGAGAGCCCTCGAGCTTATTGAACCATCTTTCGGTGGAATAAACCTAGAAGACATAGAAAAGCCGAAATGCTTCTATGTCTTGGAAAAGGCTAGAGAAAGATTGCAAATTCCAGTGTGGCATGACGACCAACAAGGAACCGCAACAGTCATATTAGCAGGTTTGATAAACGCCTTCAAACTAGTTGGCAAAAAACCACATGAAAGTACAATTACGCTTATAGGTGCCGGAGCAGCCAACATTCGGACAGCCTACGTCCTAATAAGATGGGGGATGAAGCCTGGAAACATAATAATGGTTGACTCAAAGGGCATAATCCATCCCGGGAGAAAAGACATTACAAAGGAGGAAGATCCTTGGAAATATGAGCTGGCCCAAATAACAAATGCTGAGGGTAGAACAGGTACCATGGCAGATGCTTTCAAAGGCGTAGACGCTGTTGTGGCTGCATCAAAACCGGGACCAGGAACGATAAAGAAAGAATGGGTAGCAACGATGGCTGACAACGCAATTGTATTCGCATGTGCAAACCCTATACCGGAAATATGGCCCTGGGAGGCAATAGAGGCTGGAGCTCGAATAGTGGCAACAGGTAGAAGCGACTTTCCAAACCAAGTCAATAACAGTTTAGGTTTTCCAGCAATATTCAGAGGAGTATTAGATGTTAGGGCTAAGACTGTTACAGATGACATGTGCATTGCAGCCGCTGAGGAGCTTGCAAAATTCGCCGAAGAAAGAGGCATCCATGAAGAATATATTCTACCAAAAATGGAGGAGTGGGAAGTTTTTCCGAGAGTAGCAGTTGCATGCGCGTTAAAGTCTATAGAGCAAGGCGTAGCAAGAATTAAGCTTAGCAGAGAAGAGCTTTATGAAAGAGCTTCGGCAATAATTAAGCACGCTAGAGAATCAACAATGTTGCTGATGAAACATGGGTTTATCAAGAAACCTCCATCCGAAGAGGAAATACTAAAAAGATAAAAATAAATATGCACGGGTGAATTTGAATGGAAAGAGATAAAATTGAGGAAGTTGCTATTCAACTTCTCAGAAAGGCATCTATATTTCTTCCAATAGACGTTAAAAATGCGCTGAAAAAAGCTTATGAGACTGAAACCTCGGAGACGGGGAGAACTGTGCTCAAAACTATTTTGGATAATATCGCAGCAGCAGAGCAACTAAACAGACCGGTATGTCAAGACACTGGTATAGTTTCCTTCTTTGTCAAAGGAAGAGCTATAGACTATAAAGTAATCGAATCCGCGTTAATAAAAGCTACAATAGAAGCTACCAAGTCCATCCCACTAAGACCCAATGCGGTACACCCCATAACAAGGAAAAATAGTGGAGATAACACTGGAGTCCGCATCCCAGGAATAAGCTGGCTGTACAAAGACACCGACTACTTGGAGATCACAGCAACAATAAAAGGTGCAGGATCTGAAAATATGACTGCTTTGTACATGTTACCACCCGGCGAGGGTGTTAAGGGCCTGATACGTGTTGTTTTGGAGAGTGTTGTTAGGGCTGGAGGACAACCCTGCCCGCCTGTAATATTGAACATAGGACTCGGAGGTACTGTAGACTTAACTTTTAAAATGGCTAAACTGGCAATGATACGACCCCTTGGAGTGAGACACCCAGAAGACGATATTGCAAAGTTGGAGAGTAAAATCCTTGACCTCGTAAATCAAACGAATGTCGGACCTATGGGTCTCGGGGGTAAGACAACAGCGCTTGACGTGAAGATCGAGTACGCCTATTGCCATACAGCAAGCTTACCAATAGCCATAAACTTCCAATGCTGGGCTGATAGAAGGGCAACAGCCAGGATACACCCTGATGGGTCTGTTGAGATGATAGACTAGAGGAGGGAAATATATGGCTGAATATAAACTAACCACACCTTTAAAAGAAGAGGATGTCAGAAAACTTAATCTTGGAGATACAGTATATATTACAGGCATTATTTTTACAGCTAGAGATGAGGCCCACGAAAGGCTAATAGAGTATGCCGAAAAAGGAGAGAAAGTTCCAGTAAACCTTGAAGGTGCCGTAATATACCATGCCGGACCTATCGTCCGTAAAAAGGATGGGGAATGGGAAATTGTTGCTGCAGGACCAACCACAAGCTCCAGAATGAACAAAGCTACACCAAAAGTTCTTGAAAAGTATCCCATTAGAATGCTTATTGGGAAAGGCGGGATGAGCCAAGAGGTCTTAGAGGCTATGAAAAAGCACGGTGTTGTGTACTGTCAATATACAGGCGGGGCGGCTGTACTTGCAGCAAAGAATATCAAACGAGTCATTGGAGTGGAATGGCTAGACCTAGGAATTCCCGAGGCTCTATGGATTCTAGAGGTTGAAAATTTCGGACCGCTAACAGTTACAATGGATGCTAAAGGCAACAGCATATATGAAAAATTAAAACAAGAACAAAAGAAGATTTTAGAGAGGTTACTCTCGCAGTTATAGTGATTCATAAACTATTTATATATTTTTAAAAGCAAAACTAAAAATATAATGGCATGAATTTATATAGGTTGCAAAGAGGTTTGGCTAAACTTGTCGTCAATACAAATTATGATTAGCTTCTCAAATAAAACACATAACGCTACGGGGTTCAAGGATTACTCACGTTATTTCGGAATACTCAGCGTCATCGCTGCTGGGGCAGTGAATTTCAGCGAGGTCGCTTCAAAAGGCGGATTACCTAGAACAAGCTTCCGAAATGCTGATGACACTTGAGAGAATTAGGATTGTGAGCGGGTTGCGTTTGAAGACATAGCGAGGGAGATTCTGAGCACGAATTATAAGGCTGGCAGAAAATTGGTGTCGTTGCTCTTGGCAAGGGAGAAGCAATATTCTTTGAAGTGAAGTGGTCTGACCTGGGTAAGGAAATTTTAGACAAGTTTAGAGGAGGTTGACTTGTAGAAATTGGAAGAGTTAAGAGATACAGTCTGATGACAAGGAAAACGGGGGAGGTTTGGATAGGATCGGGGTGTATGACCCTGATGATCTGCTGAGACTAGAAAATTGGGAAAAATAAGAAAATTTTAAAAACTCAGAAAAAACTGAAAATATGGAATGCAAGATTTGCAATCTTGAAGCACTGGTGAGCATAGACCAGCGTGGGCAAATAATCCTTCCAAAAGAGCTTCGCGAAAAAGCCGAACTTAAAGCTGGAGACAAGCTTGTGGTTCTTTCCGCATGCGAGGAAAGTCAGAAGATCTGCTGTCTGATCTTCATGAAAGCAGAAGTGATTGAGAAGATTGCAGTTGAGAGACTTTCACCAGTTTTAAGAGCGATTTTCAGAGGTGAGTGAATGGAGAAGAAAAGGCTGGGCTTGATCGAGAAGTACTTAACTCTATGGATTTTCCTTGCAATAATCTTCGGCATAGCTCTGGGCTACGTTTATCCAGAGATCTCAAGCATTTTGGCTGCGATGAGCATCGATACGACTTCGATTCCAATAGCGATAGGTTTGATTCTGATGATGTATCCTCCGCTTGCAAAGGTCAAATATGAGGAAATGGGAAAGGTTTTCCGCAATTTAAAGCTTCTTGCATTTTCTTTGACGCAAAATTGGATCGTTGGGCCTATTGTTATGTTTCTTCTTGCCATAGCTCTGCTCAGAGATCTGCCGGAGTTCATGATGGGTGTGATACTTGTTGGCTTAGCAAGATGCATCGCAATGGTTATAGTTTGGAATGAGCTTGCGGAAGGAGACCGAGAGCTTGCTGTTGGACTTGTAGCATTCAATGCAATCTTCCAGATCCTCTTCTATGCAGTCTACATCTACATCTTCATAACCGTAGCCCTGACAAGCCTTGGGCTTGCTGAGGGTGTGAAAGCTGAGGTAAGCATTGTAGATGCTGCGAAAACGGTTTTCATCTATCTTGGCATCCCCTTCCTCGGCGGTGTGGTCACAAGATATGCAAGCTTCAAGCTTAAGGGCAGAGAGTGGTTTGAAAACGTTCTTTCACCAAAGATCAGCCCGATAACTCCAATTGCACTGCTTTTCACGATCGTGGTCATGTTCTCGCTGAAAGGTGAATACATAGTTGAGCTTCCATACAATGTTGTTAGAGTTGCGATTCCCCTCGCTCTCTATTTCCTCATCATGTGGTTTGCAACGTTCTTCATAGCCTACAAGCTTGGCGTGGATTATCCCAAGACGACAGCTGTTTCATTTACCGCTGCAAGCAACGATTTCGAGCTTGCGATTGCTGTTGCTATAGCTATCTGGGGCATCCAAAGCGATCAGGCTTTTGCAACCGTAATAGGTCCATTAATTGAAGTTCCGGTGCTTATAAGCTTGGTGAACGTTGCTCTAAAGCTCAGAAAGAAGCTTTATGCGATGAGTTGAGCTGAATGGATGCACTAAGTTTGATCAACACTGGGATCTCTGCAATCGCAGACTACGTTGCCCTTCACGTGCTCACATGCTTAGTTCCTGCTTTCTTGATAGCGGGAGCGATAATGGCGATGGTCAACAAGGAAGTTTTTCTCAATTACTTGGGAGCAAGTGCTTCAAAGCTGAAATCTTTCCCGATCGCAACTTTATCCTCATTCCTTTTGGCCGTTTGCTCATGCACAGTTATTCCGATTGCAAGTGGAATTTATCACAAAACAAGGGCAACTTCTACTGCGATGATCATCCTCTGGACCGCTCCCGCGGCCAACATCCTTGCTCTGACTTACACGGGGGCGATTCTCGGAGCTGAGATGGCGCTTGCAAGGCTTTTGACCGCAATCGCAACCTCTTTTATCGTCGGAATTATCCTTTTTGCCATATTCGACAGAAATATCGCCACAGAAGAAAACTTTGCATCTGGCGGTAAAATCATGGAAAGAAAAGCAATTTATTTGCTTATTCTTCTCATCCTCAGCCTTTTGCTTCCGAATTATCTCGGTGTGGGAAAGAGTTATGAATTCAAAGTCGCAATATTCGCAATTTTGATTGCGATCACACTGTTCTATGCTTTCAAAAGTTTCGGAAGGGAAGATCTCAAGCTGTGGTTCACTGAAACCTGGTTCTTCGTAAAGCAGATAATACCTTTGCTTTTAATCGGCGTCTTTTTCGTTGGAATAATCGGAGAACTGCTAAAGGAGACAGAGCTTGTTTCAACTTATTTAGGTGGCGAGGGCATCCAGCAGAGCTTTATTTCAGCGATTATTGGAGCTCTGAGCTACTTTGCAACACTCACCGAGGCTCCATTTGTTGAAATGCTTATGGATCTCGGAATGGGAAAAGGGGCCGCAGTTGCATTGTTATTGGCAGGCCCGGGCATTAGCTTGCCCAACATGTTAGCAATTTCTCGTCTTTTCGGAGTTAAAAGGGCGGTTGTATATATTCTGACCATAATTTCAATAGCCAGCTTTGCGGGCTGGTTTTTGGGGGTGATCATATGGAGATAAAGGTTGTTGGGCCCGGTTGTGCAAGATGTAAGGCGACGCTCGAGCTTGTGAAGAAGGTTGTGGAGAAGGAAAAGGTAGATGTAGATGTGGAGTATATTACGGACATGAGAAAAGCAATCGATCTCGGAGTGATGGCGACTCCAGCCGTGATCGTTGATGGCAAAATCGTTGTTCAGGGGAGAATTCCGTCTGAAAGCGAGATAGCCAAGGCTTTGAGGAAGTGAAGAAATGGAAATAAAGGACCTTCTTCCCTGCATTGCAGATCCCACAAAGTACAGAGTGATCGGCAGAATTGATGTGGAAAATCTCAGGGATGTCGCTCCATATCTCGCAAGAATTCTTCCTAACGCTAGCTACAACGCAAAGGATGGATGGATCAGTTTCAAAAAGGGACAGAGGATAATAACGATCCATAGCGATGGCTTCGTGACGATGACTATGATCAGCAATAAAGAAGAAGCTCTGAGCATCCTTAAGGAGCTCGAGGATAGGGCGAGGCTTGCTTGGGAGAAGAGAGGTGAGATTGACATCACTAAGCCATTGCAGAAGACCTTTGTGGGTGCTCTTGACGTCTACAAGTATCTTCCCAAAACGAACTGCAAAAAATGCGGTGAACAGAGCTGTATGGCGTTCGCAGTCAAGCTTTTGAACGGGGAGACGGATATAAAAGAATGCAAGCCCTTGTTTGAGGACAGAAAATACATGGGGATTCGTGAGACGCTTATAAGCCTTCTTCTTTCCGCGGGCTACGACTTAGAGCTCTGATTTAAATTCAACTCTTATTAATTATTTTGGTTTTAGACAAACCATAGTCTTTAAGAAAACGCTTAGTCCTTATCTTTCCTGAAATTATGAACTTAAGTGTGTTCAAACCGCCTTGCCTGAACTTATGACACTTCTTCGGTTCAAATTCAAGAAATTCGCCTTTTTGCTCCAGAACCCCATACAAGGTAACTGACCTAATCTTCTTCACGAACTCGTTGTGAGTGTGGAAGAGCATGCAAGCTTTGCCAGGAATTTCGAAATGCAACCATTTCGGCTTCCTTATCATTATTCTATCTCCAACGACTCTGAACTGAGTAGTGGGAAAGCTTAAGGGATAGTCATTGAGTGAAAATGAAACTATCGCTCTTTCAAACCCATTTAGAAGTTTTTCAAGCTTCAAGCCAACACCTCCAAAACCTCAGGGCTGTTTTCAACATTTCCATCCCTCCATAAGAGCAATCTTCTCGGCTCCACATTTATTATTATTCTGTAAACATACCAGTCCATAAGCCTTTTCACAATCGCGGATCTGAGCTCCTCCGCCATCTTCTCCATAACCCTCTTTTTCCAGCAATCCCTGTAGTTTATCATTAAGTTCATGATGTAGTGCAGGTTCTCTTCGATGTTCTCAAATACCCTCGAAACCCCCTGTACCAAAACAACCGCATTGCCCTCGATGCCACTGTATTTTGAGTTGCTGAAGAGCACGGAAACCCTCGGATCGTTTTTAACACATGCAACTTTTCTGTAAAAGGCTGGAGAGGTAGTTATTACGATAGACTTCCTCCTTGCATCATAATATGGTAGCACTGCGATCGTTCTCGGTATTTTACCATCAAGGTATGTGAACTCCGCGGTCAGATACTTCTCGAAGATTTCCTCAACCCACTCTGGGATCGATGACACTATGTAATTGTATTCGATTTAATATTAAGTTTTTGTAATGGGCCGATTCGGGCTAAAAATAAAAATGAGATCGATTTTTGGTGAATCTGCTCCATCCTCATGGATTCAAGATGTAAATGAAGAAGTTCAGAGCACTTGCAAATAGAATCCATGCCAAGTAAGGGAGCATTAGCAGAGAAGCGATCTTTGAATGCTTGAAAAGTAAGATGATCGTCGCCATGACTGCGAGATCGAGAGCAACGATGTCTATAAGCCCAAAAATCGGGCTTCTTAGCCCAAAGAAGAGTGGTGACCAGAGAAGGTTGAGGAAAAGCTGTAGGAAAAATGCGAATTTAAGCATCTGATCATTCCAGAACTTGCTGTTCCAGCATAGATAAAGCGTCAGACCGATGAGAAAGTATAGCAGAGTCCACGCTGGTGCGAATAGCCAGTTTGGAGGTGTAAAGGAGGGTTTGTTCAGCGTTGCATACCAGCTTTCAATCGCTGGAGCTGTGAAAAGAGAACCAGAGACTCCGAGAAGCATTACTGCCACTACTGACACCAAAAGGCGAAAGAGGTTCATAGTTTTTGTTGAATTCATTATTACTAATCTTTTTCTTATTTCTGGTCTTTAGCCAGGTAAAGTAGCGAAGCACATAGCATTGCAAAATATCGCTTTCTCTATAAAATGCCTTAAATAGCACCCAAATCGCTATCAAAGCAAACAGAGAAATTGTTGCGTTCACAAGCTTTTTCCTTCTCATACCTCCTTCTGTGTCTAAGATTACAGCTTCACTTATCATCGGCAATCTCTCTTCGATCTTTTCCTCTCCCAAATGCGTAAGATCGAGCGCGATGTATGGGCCGTGCTCGCTTTCAAATCCCCTACCCTCGATAATTTCCTTCCACATCGCTCTTGCAACAACATCTCTTGGAGCAAGCTCCATTTTTTCTGGAGCGTATTTCTGCATAAATCTCTCGCCGTTTCGATTTCTCAAATAGCCTCCCTCTTCTACAAGCCTCTGTCATTAAGACTCCAGAAGGTATGAGCCACATAGGATGAAACTGCATAATTCCATGTCCTTCAATGGAATTCCCACATCGGTAAGCAATTGTTATTCCATCTCCTGTTACCTGATGACTGTATGTCGTAAAACCGTAAAGCCTTCCAGCCCCAGTTTTCGAGCCTTATAATCTCTTTCGGACATTCCCGGACAAAGAATTCCACAGCATCCTGATCTGCCAAAAAATCACTACCCTTAACCGTATCCTATTCATGGAGTCCGAAACTACCTCATTCTCTCAAAACAGTGGTTTCCACCTTCCACACATACGCTGTGGCATCTAATCGGATATGTTTTTGAAATAAGCGCAAAGGATACTTTTTTACTCTTCTCCGCAATGGCGCCCGCGCATTCCTGCAATCCCTGCCACAACGATCGCAACATCGCACTCGATACCCTCACCACCATCCTATAGACTTTAAAAATATAGGTTTTTCTAATTTCTAACTTTACGAAACATAAATGCGGAAATTGGGAGTGAAAGGAGAAAAGTTGTTGCATAACCTAAGTCATCTTTAAAAATCTGCGTTGGTGTCATGAGAAGAGCTATCAGGATTATGCAGAGAATGAAGAGAATCGCCATCCTTCTTAGCCCCATATCTGGGATCCCGATCTCCTCCCCAGAGTAGTTGAAAAGGTATATACCGCTGAATAGGGACGTTGTTAGAGGTATAGAGATGGCTGGCAGGAAGGCAAGGGGTGTTGCACCGAAAAGAAAGGCTATGAAAATGAGCGCTAAAGAAGCAGAGCATACTAAAAGACTGGATGTCAAAACTTTCAATAATAAAAAGTCCTTTTTTGATATCGGCAAAGTTCTTAGAAAATCTATTTCCTTCCCCTCACCCCTAGTTATGAGCCCAAGAATTATCGGCGAGAACAGCGAAACAGTCGTGATAGCCTGGAATACTGCAGAATTCCCACCACTTAAGCTTGAGACCACCAAAACCTGTGGAGCGGTGATCAGGAAGGGTAGAAGGATGCCTAGAAGCCCTGAAGGATGGCGGTAAATTAGCTTTAGATCCTTCATAATTAGTGCGAGCATTCTACCTCCTCTTAATACTCTAAAAGGTTTCTTTGCAACATTCTCCGATTTCCATTCAAACAGAGCGTTAACTCCTCTCCTCGAAACTTTTTTATTTATGGGAATCAGAATTGCTGAGTAGATTAATAGCAAAATTAAGCTCTTCTGCGTTTCGCAGAGCACTGTGAATGGAAAAATGAGGGAGTAATTTTCCGAGAACTCAATTATTTTTGTCTCAATCATTGACCCGAAAAGCTCGGGTATCATCGTGAATATAAGAAGAATTAGGAAGACCCCGAAAAATGCCTTAGAGATCGACTTAGATCCTCGAGTTAATCTGACGCCGAAGATTGCTAAGAAGCTCATTCCAACTGTGTGGCCAAGTAAGATTGCAAAAATAAGCCAGAGAATGTAAATAAAAGCGTTTAATGCATCCTGAAGTGCCATTAGGAGTGCAGAGGGGATGGCAATTCCCAAGATGGCAAGGGAGTCTATTAGAAAAAGGATCGATATATACCTTTCAATTTCCAAAACTGGTAGACTTCTCAAAGGCTCAAAAACCCCTGCTGAAGTTGTTTGCTGAAGACTTACAGAAGTCATGAAGATAGAGGATAGGAAAAGAAACGTCGCAAGTGAAAGCTTCAGGGTTTTTAGATCAGGGTAAGAGATGGCTACCATTATTCCAAGGAAAAGGAAGACAGAAAAGAGCATTAAAAAGTTTCTCTTAATGTTAAACTTCCTTATTCTTTTCATCAAAGCCTCTTCAGAAATTCCGGGGTTCCTTTTCATCATCTGAAAGTGGGCTTCCTTGTAAAGTGCGGAAATTAGGCTAATCGCTATCTTAAAGCGGATAGGATCCCGGATATGTCCTCACCCCTTGTAAGCTTGAGAAAGACACCTTCAAGATCTCTAACCTTTGCAAATTCCTTAAGTTCGCTCACTCTCCCTTCTGCAACGATTCTGCCTTCGTAGATCACTCCAACACGGTCGCAGAGCATTTCGGCGAAGGGCATGATGTGAGTAGAGAATAGAACGCTCTTTCCTTCGCTTCTAAATTTGAAAAGAATCTCCCTCAGAATCTTCATCGATCTCACATCAAGCCCGTTCATGACCTCATCGAGTATCAGAACCCGTGGATTGTGAAGGAGGGCTAAGATGATCGCAACCTTCTGCCTATTCCCAAAGCTTAAAGTTGCAACGAGAGAGTTCATGAAATCCTCGATCTCAAATGCTTTAGAAAAAAT
>JASKJN010000078.1 GCA_030153385.1 Archaeoglobaceae archaeon | reverse complement strand
TGAAATTGCTGAGAATGTCACGAAGATCAGTGGGATGATCAGAGAGGTGGCTGAAAGAGCCGAGGAAGGCTTGGAGAAGATTGAGCAGATAGCGAAGAGCTTTGAGGAAGTTGCTTCAACAGCAGAGGAGAATGCTGCAAGCAGTGAAGAAACTTCTGCAGCGATAGAAGAGCAGACTGCAGCGGTTCAGCAGATAAGTACAACCGTAGAAAAGCTTCACGAGTTTGGTGAAGAAACCATCAAGATTATAGCCGAAAACTTCAAGATAAATCTTAACTAATTTTTTGAATTTCCACGAGTTTTCATAAATTCAGCGCCACTAGGAAGAGAGCTTTTAATGTCTTGGTGGATTTCTACTTTAACATCATGTGCAAAAGTCCTTTCGAGAAGTTCTGTTCCTCCATTTTTAGAGGGGGCCACGATAGTAAATCGTCGCTGGACAGCCAAGGCACCTCTTTTCTTTATAGCGTGCACATTTTCCACAGTTTATTCCGCAAGGCGCATCCTCTTCTTTCTTATCCACAATGGGTATTAGCAAGTACTCTGGCACCTTTGGCGTCTCACCAACTATCGCTTCAGAACGCCTTATTCCCTTCTGAGATCTTATGGAGCAGATCTGAAGGATCGCATCCAGCGTGTCCGCATCTTCAGCAATCATTATGCTCATCAGATTGTAAGCTCCTGTCGTAGTTGTTAGAAAAACAATTCTTGGACATTTTGAGAATTTTTCAAGAAGTTCTTGCAAGATCTCTGGGCTTTCAACCTCAGCATTCACTATCGCTACTCTGAAACCAATTTTTTTGGCATTTATGCCAGCGGAGACTTTTACAAGATCTCTGCAAAGTTTTTCAATTCTTTTGCCGACTGCAACGTGCGATAAACCCAATTGCTTGGCTATACGCGAAAGCGAGACGCGACCATCCTTCTGAAGCATCGCAACGATCTTTTTATCAACCTCATCCATAGTTACAAATTGTAATCATAAAGAATATATAGCTTACGTTCTGAAAGAAAAGTATGGGAGTTGAGGAGATTTTGAAAAAGATGGAAGAGATGATCGGAGAGGAGCCTGAACCACAGGTGCTTTTTTCAAAGCTTGTTCCAGAATGGATTGCAAGACAGGCGGATGAAAGGAAGTTTGTAATGAGCCTGCCAAACATTCCAGAAAAGTACAAGCATCTGATAATGATTGCAGTGGCTGCTGCTTTGGAGAGCGAGATGTGCACTGAAATGTTCGTTAAGATTGCAAAGCGTAGCGGTGTCAGCGATAGAGAGATTGGAGAAGCCATCTTGGTGGCAAGGTTTGCTAAAGCTTCAACAATCTTTGCAACAGCAACTCCAGCCTTTAGATGGCTTGTTGGAGAGAGGTGAGGTAATGGATCCAGTAACTGCCATCCTTCTCTTCATAACCGGCCTTATCGCTGGAACCCTCGGCGGCCTGCTTGGGATTGGTGGTTGCGTGATAATGCTTCCAAGCCTTACATTCATATTCAACTACCCGCTTGCAGTTGCGATTGGAACAACGATCACAGCGGTGATTCTTACAGCAAGCTCTGGAGCGATTGGCCATATAAGAATGAAGAACGTCGATTACTCAACAGCAAAGATCGTTGCGATAAGTGGCGCAGTTGGCGCTATGGTGGGAAGCATAATCTTCTTCTACATCGCAGACCAAATCTGGCTTTTAAATCTGATTCTGGGATTCGCATTCCTATATGTGGCTTTAAGGATGATCTATGAAGGCATAATAAAGAGAAAGATGCCGGAAAGAGCTGGAAATGAAGTCCCCGGCTCCAAAGCTTCTAAGGGAGCGATTGGTTTCTTCATTGGAATCATCACGGGAATCGTTGGCCTTGGTGGTGGCTACGCTTTAGTTCCATCGGTCAGCGGAGCTTTCAAGCTTTATCAAGGGCTTGTTGACATTATTGCAGCGATCAGCATAGGAATCGGTGCTGTTATCGGCGCACAGCTTGGAGCAAGGCTCGTCAAGATCGTGCCTTCATGGGCTATAAAGGCAATCTTTGGCTTCATATTCCTCTACGTCTCGCTTCGCTTCATCTGGCAAGGTTTTGTTTTATGATGGAAAGATTATCCTCAGCAATTCAGAAAAAGTATTCCTACCTGAACATCTCAACCGCAATAATCGCAATAATCGCTGGCCTATTGGCACCAAGCGCTGTTCAGATTCTAAAGCCATACATGCTTCCTGCAGTCATTTTAATGATCTGGGCGATGTGCACAACCATGCGATTTAAGGAAATTGCACTGGCAACTAAGAAGGTCAAACAAATCTTTTTTGGCTTGCTTCTGAACTTCGGCTTCATGCCTTTACTTTGTTTCTTCTCTGCCCTAATTTTTCTTTCCTCAAATCCAACATGGGCCGTGGGCTTTATACTGATGGGAACTGTTCCGACTGCTGGGATGAGCATAGTTTGGACTGGCCTTCTCAAGGGTGACACTCCTCTTGCTTTAGTTATTGGGGCTTTGACAATGCTACTCGGCATAGCAGTAATTCCCACCCTTACCGCTCTTTTAGCTGGTGTTTACGTAGAAATTAACGTTCTGGATTTAGCGAGGACTGTAATACTAATTTTGGCAATTCCCCTCACGCTTGGCGTTGTCACAAGAGAGTCGATGGAAAAATTGACGATTCCAACAAAGAATCTTGCCATTCTTCCCTCGATTTCGGCGCTCATATCCCTGTTCTTAATTTTTACAATGATCAGCGTCAACATATCTTTGCTACCCCCAGAAGCAAATGTTATCCTTTCTCTAATTCTTCCCCCACTACTGGTATTCTCGATGGGCTTTGCAGGTATCTATATGATATGCTCAAAGCTTTTGAATCTGCCAAGAAAAGAAACGATAGCAATTGTTTACAGTTCAGGCATGAAACATCTGCCAATGGCTATTGGCTTAGCTTTCGCATCTTTCGGCCAAATGGCAGCATTGCCCATAGCTCTTTCGGTGCCATTCCAGACAACCTTTGCAAGCGTTTATTATAGGATATTTCAAAAAATTATTTAATTAAAATATTTTGCTTGGAATGAGCTGAGATTTCCTAATGAAAAGTATAACTCTGGTAGAACTGATTTTTGGAAAAGAGGGAATTGGAAAAACTAGATTACTTAAAGATTCTGCTAAGGAAAAGAAATATCTTTATCTGATTGCAGATATCTCTAAAAACGTTCTCGACGCTTTTCTGAATTGGTCTCTAAAATTATGATCCCTTTCGTTTCAACAGTTGAGATGAATTCTTCGAATTCTTGAAATCCGCTTCTTAGGAAAGAATAGTTGTTGTAATAGGCGCGTTCCAAACATCCGAGGAATTCAGAGCTAAGTGGCTAAAATATCCTCGATTATACTGATTTTGGATTCACAGACATTCATCCCTTCCTCTCCCACCTCCATTATTAGAATTTCATCAAGAGTCAGCAAGGGCTTTCAGGAAGAGTTCCATCAGAAATTATTATTACCCTAGCCTATTTAACTCTCATATGTTGAATTCGCCTGAAAAATGACGAAAACGGAAATATTCGAGAAAGAAAATAATTTATAAAAATCTAAAAATCAAGCAGCAACCTTGGCCGTTCTACGAAGTGCAATAATTGTCAAAAGAACTCCAATTGGTGCCAAGAGGTATGCAAGAGTAACGTTTGGATAGAAAAGGATTAAAGGACCAATTGCAATCGAAAAGACTCTTATAGGGGCATCTATTAAAATCCTATTGCTAAATTTTCCAAAAGCCCCGGTGGTTACGGTGACACAGCCAATCATAACAAGGACCATTGCAACAAGTTGTTCAAATCCTGGCTTTACAACGAGCTCTGGTCTTGTGAGGACAGCAAATATCATTAGATATAGGGGCAGTATCCATACTTGCTGAACAAGGGCTGTTTTTACAAACGGAGTTCCTGCCATTCTTGAAGTTATCGCAGATATTAAGGCAACTGGTGGTGTGAACTCAGATATTGTTGCGACTAAGAATATAAAGAAGTGTGCAACCCATGGATTGAATCCAAAGTTTATTAGGGCTGGAGCTGCAAGCACTGCAGTAATTATGTAAACCGCTGAAGGTGGCATTCCGAAACCCAAGAAGTATCCAAATAGGAACGCTACCAGAATTAGCAAAATAACACTTTCTCGTCCAATACTTGTTAGAAGCATTCCAAGCTTCAAAAGCCAGCCTGTAACGGTGAAGAGATCTATTATAATCCCAAGAACCGCAAGAAGAAGCATTATGTCTACGAGTATTCGAGGATATGCTTCTATTCCTGCCTTTATATTTCTAAGAAGAGATACTATCTTCTCTCTTGCATTCGATCCACCTCCCATAGCTAAATGCAAAACAGACGCCACCAAAAGAAGAATGAATGCTGAGGTAACTGCAGCTCTGACTTCAGGCCACCAAAGTCCACCCATTAGATAGATCAAAATGGCGATACATGAAATGAAAACAATTGAGTAGGTCTTGTCTAGTTTTGTTAGTTCTCCGAAAACCTTGGTGGCTTCTTCAGCTCTCGTCTCTACTTTCTTTGTCGAAATATATCTTAAAGTTAGATAATAAACTGCAATACCTATCGAGAGGAAGTAGACTGCCGCAACAACGAAGCCTCTTATCATGACTTCGAAGTAGGTAACACCGAGAAATTCGACCATAAGAAAGGCTGCGATAGCCATTACAGGGGGCATTATTAAAGCTCCAAGCATCGCAGCACCTAGTGTAGATGCTGCATGTATTGGAGGGAATCCTGCTCTTGTCATTGCTGGAATTGAAAACTGCCCAAGAAGGGCACAACCTGCAGCTCCAGAACCTGTGCACATTCCAATTGCTGCCGAGCTAACAACTGTTGTTTGAGGGATGAGTTCTGGCTTCTTTCCTAGTGAGAAGATTATTGTTTTTATTAAGGACCTGTTAATTCCAAATCCCTCCGCAATACCTATGAGAAGCAAGAAGGCACCAATTAGTCCAGTTCCCATCTGTGCATAGGTACCAAAGATACCAAGCTTTATTTCAATTGTCGCTGAAGTAATGATCCTCTCCAGCGATGTTCCTGTATGCCAAAGAATTCCCGGAAAAATGTACCCATACAGAGTGTAGAATATGAGGAAGATTGCCAAACCGAAGAGAACCTTATGCTCCCTTCTTGAATATTCAAGGACGAGCAAGAAAATAAGTGTTCCGAAAAGATAGTCAAGGAATGTAGGATTTCCTGCCCGGTAGTATACCAGCTCCATGTAGTTAGAAGAAAAGTAAATTGCAACGCTGAGACAAATGAGTATGTAGGTTGCTGCAATAAGATACTGAAACTTTCCAAGTCTGGGATACAACTTATTCTCAGAGAGCTTATAGAG
>JASKJN010000024.1 GCA_030153385.1 Archaeoglobaceae archaeon | reverse complement strand
TCCCTCCTTAAGTATGAGCACGGGTGTGCCCTGAAGTGCAACCATCAAACCACCTCCTTACAGACATTGGTGGATAGGTATTTCTATATAAAGTTTTCGGTCAATCCGAATTATGCAGAACGTATATCCTTCTCGTAAGAGAACCGTGTACTCTGTGATATATCTTCATGGAAAGCCTTAACGGTATCCTATCGAGGTCGAAATTTGTAACAACAACCGCTTTGGCATCTCTCTTCAAAACCCTCGAGATCTCTTCAAGACTTTTGGAATAGAGATCTTCCTTCGTTCTGCTCCTCGTTGCCTTAAAATATGGGTAATCGGTTACAATTGCATCAAAAGAATGATCTTTGAATGGCATTTCCCTTGCATCCGCTTGAATGATCTCCCCCTTTAAATTGTAAAATTCAATGTTTTTCCTGCACCCGCAAACGATATCGCGATAATAATCCATCCCACAGAATTCGAGACCCATAAGCCCCGCTTCGATCAGGAAGGAACCTGTTCCGCACATCGGATCCAGTATCAGTCCTTTCCTAAGCGATGTTAAATTTACAATCGCACGCGACATCTTTGGAAGAATAACTATTGGCATGAAAAACGGTCTTTTGTTTGGTAAACGCTCCAAAAACTGCTTTTTTTCCTGTCTAAATCTCAGCAAACCCACATAGCACTTTTTGGGCGTTATGTAAACCCTGATCAAATTTTCAGGATTTTTCAGATCTACTTTTATTCCCTTTCTCCACAATATCGCTCCGAGTTTTCTCTCAAGTTCTTGATCAGATTTGACACCAACACCGCTAGCACGGACGCAAATAGAGCCTTCAAAAGACAACTTCTCAAATTCATTTCTAAGATCCTCGTAGTGGCATGAAAGCAGAAATTCACTGACCTCGTGACAGAGAGCTAATCGTTCAAAAAACTGATCGCCCAAGAAATCGAGAATCAGTATCCTTTCATAAAACTCGTAGCCATTTATCTCTCCAAAGGCCTTTGCAAGACTCAAAACTTCAGCTTTCGCGAGCTCAACATTCTCTCCAGAAAGCAAAAATATGAGCTTCATTTCTTTTTCTTTCTTTCCCGAATCTCGAGGATCTTGCTTGCAATTTCTATCATCAGCTTTGTTTTATTCTTATCTCCATCAATAATGACTCTTCCGCCTTCCTCCCACCAGCTTCTCGGATACTTCTTGTTCTCTACTTCAAAACTGAGCCCAAGTTCCTTGCATGCCTGCACTATTTCTTGCAATCTTACATTTGGAACCGCGAATCGCCTTGCAATCTTCCTTCCTTCTGCCCTTGTTTTCTTTGCTTCCAAATTTGAAACCCAGATCACGTGCTTCATATTTTACCCCATATTCCTAAATGTGATCTCAACAAGCGGATGTGGAACGTCTTCGATGATCTCAACATCCTTGAGCGAGTTGAGACCTCTTTTTCTTGCCATCTTTTCAACCCCAAGCTCGACATCACCATTTACCTCGATTATGTAGGCTTCAAGCTTGTCAATTCCAAGCTTCAAGGCGGCGACAGCTCTGTGATGCCCGTCCATGAGAAAGTACCGGGAATCTTTTTTTATGACAATTAAGGGCTCTGCAAGTCCCCGGTTTATCTCGTGGATCCTTCCCTTCAGCTCGTCTGCGTAAACCTTGCTCTGCGTCGGAATGAGTTTTGAAACCTCAACCTTCCCCAGGTAAACATTCGTTTTAACACCATGAACTCTCTCAATCGTCGCCCTTAATTTCTCGACCTTTGCTGGATCCGCTCTCTCGATCTGACTTCTTATAACGTCTGCATTCGAAATTATTCCAATAAGCCTATCTGATTCGTCAACAACTGGAAGTTTAGAATGTCCAGTTCGGAACATAACTCTCGCTGCATCACGCAAATCCATGAACTCTCTTGCAACATAGAGCTGTTTTGACATAACATCCCCGATCTTCGTATTCGGATCAACTCCAACAATGTCAACAGCAGAGATATAGCCTATGACCCTCCTCTCATTGTCCACCACGGGGAAACTGTCGTGGCCAGTTTTCTTTATCAGCTCGATTACATCCGCTACCGTGTTATCCGGCTTTACACTGACTACATTCCTCGTCATGTAGTCTGAAACTTTTAATTTTGTTGATTCGACAGTCATATTCTCTCCAGATATTCTACAACGCTTCTGAATATATCATACCCATCTCCATACTTCCCCGCTTTGTGGTCGAAAAATGCTCTTTCTGGGTGAGGCATTAGGCCAAAGACAGTGTGCATCGCATTGCAAATTCCGGCAATGTTGTAAAAGCTTCCGTTCGGATTCCAGGGATAGCCTGCAAAATTACCCCTATCATCAACGTATCTGAAAACGATCTGCTCGTTTTCGATCAATCTCTCGAGGATATCAGATTCCTTCTCCTTCGGAAAGACCACTTTTCCCTCCGCATGCGCTACTGGGATCCTCAGTATATCCTTCTCCACTCTTCTTGTAAAGACGCATTTCGAGCTTTCTTTCTTCAGAAAAGTCATTCTGCACTCAAACCTTCCGGAATCATTGATTGCCAAGGCCATTTCTGGTTTTTCTGCAATTGGCCGATCCTCATCGAAACCTGGAAGTGCACCAAGCTCCGCAAGAACCTGAAAACCATTGCATATTCCGAGAATAGGATAACCGAGTTTTATGAACTCCTCAAGATCTCTCCTCAAAACGCTCTTCACTCTTGCGGAAAAAATTGCCCCCGCTCTCACATAGTCTCCCGCGGAGAAACCACCGGGAAATACCAGACAGTGGTAATCGAAAATGCTCCTCTGCTCTTCATCCCTTATCATATCACTGTAAAACTGTTTAAGATGAACGATCTCAGCAAAAACTCCAAAATTTCTAAACGCATCTGCGGTTTCCTCCTCACAATTCGTACCCTCGATCCTAAGAACCGCGATCCTGATCTCTTCTCTATCCATAGTATGGCAGAGTGCTAAAGGGATATTAGCGTTACGTCTCTCAAGTCCTAAAAACTTTTAAGTTGAACGCATTCGTTGTTGCATGAGTGATCTGATGGAGATGCTCTTGAGAAGGGGATTTCTCTGGCAATCGTTCGAGATATACAGGGGAATGGCCGGATTCTTTGATTATGCTCCTTTAGGTAACAACCTCAGAAGGAAGATCGAGAACATCTGGCGTGAATTCTTTGTAATAGATGAAAGAGTTGCAGAAATCGATACTCCGCTAATAGGTATCGAGGAAGTCTTCATCGCATCTGGACATGCGACTTCCTTTGTTGACACAGCAATAGAGTGTCAGAATTGCCATAGAGTTTACAGAGCGGATCACTATATTAAGGAAAAGCTAAATCTGGAAGTTGAGAGTTCAATTGATGCAATCAAAGAGGTTCTCGAAGTTTATGATCTTAAATGCGAGTGTGGAGGCAAGTTTGGTGAGCCTTTTCCAATGAATCTGATGTTTTCGACAAAAATAGGTGCTGGAAAAGGTAAAAACGCCTATCTGCGACCTGAAACCGCTCAGGGGATCTTCATAGCTTTCAAAAGGCTTTCAAATTACTTCAGAGAAAAACTGCCTTTTGGTGTTGCACAAATCGGAAGGGCTTTCAGAAATGAAATAAGCCCAAGACAAGGTGTTATAAGGCTTAGAGAATTCAATCAAGCAGAACTTGAATTTTTTGTTCATCCAGCGGAGAAAACCCATCCAAATTTTAGAGAAGTGGCAAGCGATGTTCTAACGCTTGTTGACAAGTTTGACAAAACGCACAGAATAACGCTTGAAGAAGCTGTGAAAAAAGGCATAATCGCAAACGAAGTTCTTGCATATTTCATCGGAAAAACAAGGAGATTCCTGCTTGCAATTGGAATCAAGGATGAAAAGCTCCGATTCAGACAGCATAAAGATGACGAGAAAGCACACTACGCGACTGATTGCTGGGATGCGGAGGCTTTGACGAGCTATGGATGGATCGAAATAGTTGGAATCGCGGACAGGACAGATTACGATCTCTCAAGACACGCAAAATTCAGTGGAGAGGATTTGAGCATTTTTGTTCCATACCCAAAGCCAATTTCTGTGAAAAAGAAGAGGGCAATTCCTAAAATGAATGCTCTTGGCCCAGCTTTTAAATCAAAGGCTAAAAAGATAGCGGAGGCACTTGAAAAAGTGGAAGTTAGCGGTGAGGAAGTAGAAGTAGAAGTCGATGGGGAGAAAATAAGGCTTACAAGGGATTTCTTTGAGATAAAGGAGGTCGAAGAGGAGATCGCTGGAGAAAGAGTTGTCCCTCATGTTATCGAACCTTCCTTCGGGCTTGACAGGATAACGTTTACAGTTCTCGAGCACTCGTTTGACAAGGACGTGGTTGAGGGTGAAGAAAGAAAAGTGCTCAGACTTAAAAGGCGTTTGGCTCCAGTAGAAGTTGCGGTTTTGCCCCTTCTCTCAAGAGAACCTTTCACAACGAGAGCAATGGAGATCGTTGGAATGCTAAAGAAAGCGGGATTTTACACAGAATACGACGATTCTGGAAGCATTGGAAGGAGATACAGAAGATACGATGAAATTGGGACACCTTTCTGCATAACGATCGACCACCAGACCTTTGAAGATGGCACAGTAACAATCAGAGATCGGGATACGACTGGGCAGGTCAGGGTGAAGATAAGCGATCTTACATGGATTTTGAGAGAGCTTCTGATGAGTGAGAAGAACATTGAGGGGTTCGGAGAGAAATTCAGATGATAGTGCTCTCCGGTGGCACAGGAACGCCGAAGCTTTTAATAGGGCTAAAGGAGGTTGCGGATTTCAGCGTTATTGTCAACACCGCGGAAGATCTTTGGATATCCGGAAACAAGATCTGTCCTGACATAGATTCTGTGATCTATGCCCTTGCAGAGATCATCGACGAAGAGAAATGGTGGGGGATAAGGGGAGACAGCTTCAAAACGCATGAAATGCTAAGACTGCTTGGGCACGATGAGTTGATGGCTGTTGGGGACCTTGACAGAGCAACCCATATCTTAAGGAGCGAATTTTTAAGAAGGGGTTTCAGCCTCGTTCGAGCAACAAAAGCAGTTGCTAAGGCCTATGGGGTTAAGCAAGAGGTCTATCCAATGTGCAATGAAGAGGTTGCGACAACGATTCTAACTCCCAGCGGTGAAATGCATTTTCAGGAGTTCTGGGTAAAAGAAAAGGGTATACCTGAGGTTTTGGACATATACTTTAAGGGAATAGAGAAGGCAAGAATTCCAGAAGAGGTTAAAATACTGCTAAAGGATGAGGAGATTTTAATTGGCCCGAGCAATCCGATAACAAGCATTTTACCGATCCTTAGTGTTGAAGACTTTCGAAAAAGGTTAATTGGTAAAAAGGTCGTTGCGATTTCACCAATAATCGGAAAATCTCCCTTCAGTGGACCCGCTGTAAAGTTCATGAGGGCTAAAGGCTTCGAAGTTTCGCCCCTTGGTGTCCTTGAAGTTTACAAGGACTTCATTACCGCTCTCGTTGTGGATGAGAGCGACTCAAAACTTGTTTCAGAGAAAATATTTGCCACAAGAACGATAATGAAGAACAAAGAAGACGCTGTGAAGCTTTCCGAGTATATTTTAAAGCTTTTTGACAGGTTATGATATCTCAATTCGCGGTTCGTAAAATTTCTTGACCTCTTCAAAACTCTCCTTGCTGAGCAAATGAATGTTCACTCGATCGTCATTAGTGAGCAATTTGACGAATTTAGAGTATTCTTCAAACTTTAGCCTTGACGGTATTTTCGACGAAACAATTAGCAGATCGAGATCGGAGCTGAGTGTATGCTCTCCCTGTGCAAAACTGCCAACTATGAATACATCGCAATCTCCAAAAACTTCTTTTGCTCTCTTTTTTATTTCCTTCGCAATTTCATAAGCTTTCGCAAAGAATTCCTCATTTTTCCTGAGTCTTCTATAATAATCGAGGCCAAGCTGTATTGATTGCTCTACAAATAACATCGCAAAATCGAATTCTCCTTTTTCAAGGCTTTCAACAGCTTTTAGTGAAATCTTAATGCCTTCTGCTTCAGGAAATCCACGTATCTCTTCCGATACCCCTGCATAAATTTTTATTGTTTGGGCATAAACCTTCCGCAGAAAAGCGAGAATCCTAATCCTTTAGGGCTGAGAGAGGGTCAGATTATCAAAAAGTCTAAAGATGTTTATAGCCCCGGAGGGATTCGAACCCTCGTCACCGGCTCCAAAGGCCGGCAGGATTGACCACTACCCTACGGGGCTATGATGTTCCTACTCAGAAAGATTTAAAAAGTTTTAACCTCTTAGTGGAAAGCTCAAGACTAGAGTGTTCTTTCCCTGCAGTTCAACAGTTCCCCCATATTTTTCCATAAGCTTTTTAACTATAAAAAGCCCCAAACCAGAGCCCTTCTCGCTGTAACTTTCTTTAAAAGCCTTATTTCTCGCATTTTCCGTAAAACCGGAGCCATTGTCCGAGAATCTGACGGTTACCCTATCAGCAGACTTCTCAATCTCAACGAAGATCTTCGTTGCTTTTCCGTGTTCGATGGCATTCTCTATCAGATTTCCGAAGACCGTGTAAATTCCATCATCCGCAATAACTTTCGCATCTCCTTTTACTTCCACTTCAACGGCATACATCTTGCTTAACTCCTCTACCACCTTCCGAATTTCAAATTCTCTCATTTCTCCAGCTTCGAGCTGTTTAACAACTTTAATTACGTTTACACCTCTATCAATATACTTTTCAGCCTTCTCAAGAAAAATCGGGTCATTTTCAGATTTATATAGCTCAAGATAACCTTTTATGCCCGTAAAAACATTCAGCAAGTCATGCCTCAGAATCTTAAGCAAAAATCTCAGCTCTTCTTCGTCTTTTTCTATTCTTTCGAGCATTGAATTAACTCCCTTTGCCAAATTCACAAACTCTTCGCTTCCGCTCAGCTCAATTCTATCCTTTGGATTCGCCTTTCGTGTGAATTCCTCAAGCTTCATGATCTTAGATACTATCCCCCGATCCACTATCAAAACCGAAACCACCAACACTGCAAAGCTTAATAGCCCAAAAGATCCGATGGATGTGAGAAGACTATTTAGATAAAAAGATTTGAGTGGATTTTCCTGCTCCATTCTCACGAAAAACTTATTCCCGAGAAGGTCTTCCAGTCCAAGATAGCTAACTACTTTTCCATCAATTACCTCTTCTCCCTCAAATGGCACGATCTCCGCTTTAACGCCCAGAATTTTTCCGAACTCTTCGATTTCCTCATAGCTTATGATCCTCCCTACCAAAAGATACCCGTTAGGCTCTCCACTTCCATCGCTTCTCTTAATCTGCTCCGAAGTAAAAAGCAGAGGGGATCCGTTAAGTAAAAGGTATCCAGACCTGCCAAGAAGTTCCTGAGATAAGAAAACTGGTGGAATATCTTTCTCATTCCACTCAGAATCATAGAATTTTGAAAATACTATCTCGCCCTTTTTGTCTAAGAATACCATTAGATTTATTTTCGCATTCAAAAATGTATTGAATCCCAGATTTGACTCAATATACCTCTCGTTTCTGTTGCTGATGAACTCGTACGTGTCATCCCATATAGCCCAGTCTCTGCAAAAAATTTCCAGATCTCTAACCAAAATTTCAAGCATCTTGTTAAAAGCCTGCTCCTTCTGATCAACCATCAACTTTAAACTCGTTTCAACCGCTCCTTTTGTCATGTTCATTTCAATATATGTGAGGGAGAGAAATAGGGCTAATGCCAAAGGTAACCCGATCAGAAGCACATATTCCCGAATCTTCATCAAATGAACTCTTTGAGGCGTTTAAAAATTTTTTATTACACTCAGCATATTACATTTTTGTAAGTATTTTAGATTTTATAATAAAATAATTCTGATTAGAAAAGCTTATATCTCCGCATGGCATCTGCTTCACCATTATAGGCAATTTTTGGCATTATCGCTTTACCGATTGCTGAGACCGCTGTGATCTTCGCAATATCTCCGGGGATAAACGGGATCGTTCCGATAAGCAAAAGCTCGTATAGGCCAAGTTCAGGAAAGATCAGCTTCAGCCACAGGATCCCCGTAAGGTGGATCACACAGAAGTTTGCAAACAGCAGTATCGGAAAAAGTGTCAGGAAATACCTCGCTCCAATGTATCTGTCCACTAAAAGACCCAAGAGAAACGCTGCCATTATGAAGCCGAGCAGATAGCCAAATGTTGGAGCGGACAATATCGCAAGTCCTCCCTTAAAACCCGCAAACCATGGAATTCCCGCTAAACCGAGTGAAACATAGAGAGTCTGGCTGATAGCACCCCAGTTTCTTCCAAGCACTATCGCAGAGAGAAACACTGCAAAGGTTTGCATTGTCACCGGAACCGGTGTAAAAGGAAGATATAGTCTTATCTGGGCACAAATACCAGTAAGTATCGCGAAAGCCAGTGCCATTGCAAGCTTTTGCTCAAATCTGGCTTCGTATCTCCATTTGTAGAAGTTATATCTTCCGAATTCCATGAAGGAATTAGGCTTGGAAATAAATTTTTCCCCGCATGCTTTCGAGCCCCGTCTTCTCCACCCTGTTTCACGTCTATGCATGAAAGCAATCCAGAGAATAGGACTTCCACATCCCAAATATTTTTTAACTTTCTCCAAGCTAAAGTTTATGGCAAGAATTCTGTTTGTAACAGGCAAAGGAGGGGTAGGAAAGTCCACAATATCAAGTGCAACCGCCTTGAGGATTTCTGAGCTTGGGTATGACACACTGCTGATCTCAACAGATCCCGCTCACACACTCGCAGATCTGTTTGAGCAGAGGATCAACGCTGAGGTGACAGGGATTGCGGAAAGACTGGATGCTGTTCAAGTTGATGTGGTTCATGAGGTCGCAGAACATTATTCCGAGCTCATGGACTTCATCACGGAGGTATTAAAGGCTAGGCAGATCGATGAAGTTGTTGCTTACGAGATAGCAAACTTTCCCGGAGTTACGGGAGCTGCAGCATTGCTTAAACTTCTCAGGTATCTCGAAGAAGGAACTCATGATGTTTACGTTCTGGACATGGTCCCTTCAGGAGATGCTTTAAGAATTCTCTATCTTCCATTCATCTTCAGCAGATTCAGCAGAAGGTTCATGAAGCTAATAACTCCATTTATCGAGCTTGGAAAGCCTATATCTTACCTTACAAACATCCCCGTTCCTTCAAGAGAAGTGGTCGAAACGGAGATCAGACTTTTAGAGATGCTTGAAAAGATCCATGGCTACATAACCGATCATAAGGTTACGAGTCTCCGAATTGTGATGAATCCCGACGCATTCAGCATAGAGAATGCAAAGAGAACGCTAATCCAAGCTTCTATTTACGGGCTAAACACAGATCTCGTCTTCATAAACAAAATTTTTCCAGAAGAGCTTTCAAAAGGATACCTCAGCGAATGGTATAAAGCCCAAAGGGATTATTTAGCAAGATGCGAACTCGAATTCAACCCGATCCCGATCAAAAAGGTGAGACTGTTCAGCGAAGAGGTGAAGGGGAAGAATTCTCTGAGAGTTCTGGCTGAAGAGATTTTTGGAGAAGAGGATCCAACAAAGGTCTACCACGAGAGCAGGCCGATTGAGATACTGCATAGCGAAAGGGGCTTCGAGATCATCTTGAAGATCCCGGGGGTCAGCAAAGAAGATCTGGAAGTGGAAAGGTTTGGAGATGAGCTTTTGATCCATCTAACACTGCCAACAGGAAGATCCGCTATTATCCTGCCTTTGCCAGCGATTTCCTACAAGTACTCAATGAAAAAGGCAAAGATTATAAATGGAGAATTGCACATCTACTTCGGTGAGGGAGATGAGTGAGGAGTGTCTTAAACTCCTGAGAGGGATTTTGCCAAAAGGATTTGAGGAGCCGATGAAGCATGTTATAAAGGCCAACATTGAATATCTAAGGGCCTTTAACTCATTCATCGAGGTTCTTATAAAACAGCTTGAAAAGCTCGCTGAAGAGGAGCCAAAGAGGGAAAAGTTAAAGGTTGAATAAATGTTTTTTATTGTGAATCTGGGTCCGGAGGGATTTGAACCCTCGACCGCCCGGTTATGAGCCGGGCGCTCTGACCAGTCTAAGCTACGGACCCTTCTAAACCAATGGGAAAAATTGTATTTAAGGATTTCGTTATCCCCTGCCAGTTATCTCTACTGAACCCTCTGACTCGTTCAGCTTTAAAATTTCGCCAAAAAAGCTCCTTATCACATATTCGTTGCTTTTCAGGTGTTCGGTAAATCTCGTCGTCGTGTATTTCGTTCTGCCAACCGCAATCGCTCCAAATACCATAACCTGATCCGCAAGATGAGAATCGAAGACTCCCTTAGCTGAAAATTCCTCATAGAAATTCCTTGCAGACTCAATTCCTACATCTTCAGCCCTCTTACCCCTCTCACCAAGAGAACTACCCCCTTTGTATCCGCTCCAGATCGTGATTCCGCTTCCAGTTGAAAGCCCCCTCAAAACCTCAACTCTAATTTCCGCATTCAGCCCTTTTTCATTCAGATATCTGATTGCTGACTCCTTCTGCCTTTCAGCAACGTGTTCCGGGAGATTTTGGCAGTGGCTTATCCCTTCTATTCTCTCGTTTATCTCTGAAAACTCTCTGCCACGAATTTTTGATGGTTCGACCTCGACGATAACCCTGCCCCCACCCTTCGGATAATAACCCCTTGCAATCAGCCTGAGCCTTACAGAGCAGTTCATTTCCCTCAAAGCTCTAAGAGTAACGTTCTCGAAGTAATCGATAGTTGGCGACCAAGCAACATCGGTTCCGCCTATTATTTCGAGCCTTGAAGGTTTATCTGCAAGTAGAAGCAGTGGAAGTACTGTCTGAAGGATCAGCGTTATGCTTCCCGCGGTGCCGATATCGATTTTATAATCTCCACCCTTCACAACTCTTGGACGGAAAAGGATCCTCGTGGAGCCGAGTCTCAGCCCTTCCACATCGGCATCGCTGATCCGCTTTGCAATCTCAATTCCCATCAGATGTTGTGGAGCCAAGCCAGGCTTGGGGCGATTTGCCCGGATGTTAAAGACCTCGATCTCTTTGCCCGTTATGCATGAAAGTGCAACCGCACTCCTCAAGATCTGCCCGCCACCTTCTCCATAGCTTCCGTCGATCCTTATCATCGAAAATCGTTTTTCAATGGATTTAAAAATCCTAAACAGAGTATAAGCATGCGGGAGTACAAGATCAAGAGAGGTTACGAAGCGAGCAATTTGAGGCTCGAAGAGCTTTTGAAAAAGTACTTTGGAAATTTCACCTCAGAAAATGGCTATTACATCGTAAGGAATTTTGGTAGCATTGAAGAGATGAAACTGAAGCTTGAAAATAAAGCTCTTTTCGTGGAAACCAAGACTAAGCTTTTGGATAACGAAACATCTCTTAAGACATTAAAAGCATACAACGGCTTCCTTGAAGAGTTCACTGGCTACACCGCAAAAGAGAGACAAAAAATGCTAAGGAAAGAAGTCGAGTCATGAAACACATACTTTTGATAATAATTCCGCTCTTGATCTCATGTTGTCTCTCGTTTGGGCTAACAAGGGAAGAATACTGCGAAAAAACCTGGCGCTGGGATCTGGAATGTGCTCTCAATTTTACGCTGAGCAATGAGGAAATAGCCAAGGTAAAAGAGCTTGCAGAGTCTTTAAGGGGAAAGGATTGCGTTGAAAGCTCATGGAATGTACTTGAGTGGATTGAAAAAAACATTGAATACGATTCTTGGAAAGCTTTGCTTCCAAGTCCTACCATCCTCACGAAGGGAAAGGAAGTGGAGATTCTAAATCCCGAAAGATACTACCAGACTCCAATTGAAACGGTGGGGCTAAGAAAAGGGATCTGCGGGGATTATGCAATCCTTACCACCGCGCTTTTGATGAACTTGGACTGCAATCCTCATCCAATCAGATTTGAATTTGAAGGAGAGACAACAGAACATCTCGCTACCGCAGTTTTCTTAGACCAGTATTACGTGCTGGATCAGACGCTACCTCCGATGGATCTCGGAAGCTACTATAAGAAATGGCTCAGAGAGGGAAAGAGGATAAACATGAGCTACGTTTATGACAGAGGTGTGCAGATCGAAAAGATCTCTCCAGATGAAATGAAGAAGTTCGATTTCAAGTTTTCGGATTCAGATTTGAAATTCCTGGAGGATCAATTAAGAGACAGGCTCAGGCAGAGAATGAAAGAAGATCCGAAGATTCCCTCTGGATACTGGAAGCTCGCAAACCTCAGAATTACATTCCAGAATTACGCGGAGCTTTACACACCTGTATTCAAGGAAAAAATTGCAAAAATGATCGCTGACGAGGTTATCGAGAGCTTGAGCGATAAAGATGAAAACTGGAGAGCCTTCAAGGTTGAAGTAGTTCAAAAGTCATCAGATCTAATCGTAGATCTCCAGCTCGCAAAATGAAAAGTGCATGCAATAACCTTGGCTAAAGCTTATCTATTATTGCTTAAAAGATATCTCTGTGATATTGAATTTTCTCTCGGTGAACACTGCTTGGAACAGAGAAAAAGTCGTTGAGTTCATTGAGCAATACAAAGCTGATGCTGTCTTTCTCGACTTACCTTCTTCCTTTGAAGCCTATCTCGCAAAAAGGCTCTTTCCGCCCGCGGATGTGAGCTACGCTCAAGATTTACGAGCATCTGAGCCAATTATAAAATTCTGCTGGAACAATGATATACCAATATACTGCTACCTTGACAACAAGCTTTCTGAGGAAAGAAAAGAGATACAGGTAGAACTTGCAAGACTCGCATTGAGAGCAAAACTTTCTGGGGCAATAAACGTATTCGAATGGAAAAAATTGATCTTCAGGGATATCTCTCTGCAGGAGAATTCGGTGGAGTATATTGCAATGAAGATTTTCGAGAGGGCCAAGAACGTCAATGCCTGTCTGAATCTTCCAATTGAAGTCGAGAACTATCTGGAGAGGGAAGGCTTTGAGATCAGAAAGATACAGCTCTACGATTTCCAGAGGCCAATTGACAGACTTTACGAACTCGCTTTGAAAGAGATGAGCGGTGAAGATGTGAGAAATGAACATTATTTGGAGATCATAAGGAAACATTTAGCGTTCATTGACACAGTGGTTGAGGAAGGGTATGAGAATGCATGCAAGTTCATCTGGTTATAAAGGCATTCTTATTGATGAAGAAGGCATAAGACACGGGATTCTTGTTGATGGAAAATTCGAGGAAAGCAGAACTGAATACGATGAATACGTTTTCACTCCGACTTTTTTCAATGCCCACACACACTTGGGGGATGCCATAGGGAAGGATCCTCCTTTTAAAGACCTAAAGAGCCTTGTAGCTCCGGGGGGTTACAAATTCAAAGTTCTGAGCTCATACTCCGTTGAAGAACTAAGAAATGCGGTCATCCACGAGATAAAGATCGCAAAAGCGTCAGGAACCTCAGCCTTTCTTGACTTCAGAGAGAGTGGAATAGAGGGTTTGCGTGTTACACAGGGAATTGAAGGCGTTATAACTCTTGGAAGGCCAAACAGTGTTGAAGATGCAGAGAAGATCGACTGCATGGGCTTTGGAATGAGTAGCACAAGGGATCACGAATTTGAACTGCTTTGCGAGATCAGAAAGATCGCAAAAAAGAGACGGCTGATTTTCGCTATCCATGCGGGCGAAATGGACTGCGGAGACGTTGAAAAAGCCTTGGAACTGAAGCCAGACCTCTTAGTGCATATGAATTCTTGCCCGGAACTACTAAAAGGCTTTATAGATCTGGGAATTCCGATCGTATCCTGCATTCGCTCTAATGCTTTCTTCGGACTTCTAAACTCGAAAGCCTATGGAATTCTCTCGGAATATGAAAAATGGCTTCTTGGCACGGACAATGCGATGCTTTTCAATCCCTCAATGCTCGAAGAGATGCACTTCGCATCGATTGTCGTTAGAAGGGATTTAGAGGTTTTTAAAGCGTGCGTAAGAGGATTCAGGCTTTTCGATGTCCCAAGAGGCTATGTTGTTTTTCACAGAGAGGGAAATCTGAGGAATTCCAGAAACTTGGTTTCGAGCATCGTCCGAAGGGCGAGCTTGATGGACATAGAATACATTCAGCAGGTAACCGAAAAGTTTATATATTAGTAGTTTACTAACTATTAGTTAGTAACTGAACTGGTTAGCAACTGATAACGGTGGTTCGATGGACGTGCTTGATGTGATTGGTAACGAGAACAGGAGAAGGATATTGGAACTGCTCGCAAAGAGGCCATGTTATCTCAGCGAGATCTCATACTACCTTGGACTAGCTCCCAAGGTTGTCATAGAACACTTGGAGAAGCTTGAGAATGCGGGAATCGTCAAAAGTTTCGAAGACGGGAAGAGAAGATACTACTACATTGCAAAAAATCTTCGAATAGAAATTACGATCTCCCCGCACTTATTCGAAACAGAAGTACGAAATGGGGTGGGGGAAATAGATCCTGTGAAATTGCTGAAGGAGGCTGAAGAAATGCTTTTTGAAATAGACACAAGAAATCACTCACTCGCAGAGAGGTTCTCTGCGATGAAGCTCGCGGAAGAGATTTGCAGTAGGTTCTCAGCTATACAGAGTGCCATCACTGCAAAGATGAACGAAATTTTCGAAGAACTGCTTGAAGAAGTCGAAAGAATTACAAACGACGATCTGGAGCGAATTGTATTGCTTGGAATTGCAAAGGGGCTTAAAAAACCAACAGAGATCGCAGAGAGCTTCAGAATCCCGTATAAAGAGGTATTTGAAACACTCGAATCTTTAAGGAGTAGAGGAGTTGTTAGGAAGGTAGAAGTGAATGGAGAAAGTGTTTGGATAATAGGGTGATGTTTATGAAAGAGGAGATCACTTTAAGAGTTGCGGAAGCATATTACAGAGATGTTGGAAGGGGAATTGCAAGGATAGATCCAGAGGTAATGGAAAAGCTCGGAATCCAGAGCGGAGACATAATTGAAATTGTAGGAAAAGAGAGTGTTCCAGCGATTGTCTGGCCAAGCTACCCAGAAGACAGGGGGAAGGGTATAATTAGGATCGACGGAAATCTCAGAAGCAACGCTGGTGTTGGTATTGAGGACAAGGTGAAGATAAGGAAGGTAGACGCAAAGCCAGCGGAGAAGATCACATTGGCCCCAACAGAACCAATAAAGATCACAGGAGGAGAAAGCTATATCCTGAGACTTCTTGAAGGCAGACCTGTTGTAAGGGGGCAGAAGGTCAGAGTTGAAATCTTCGGCTACACTCTTACTTTTGTGATAACCGCTACAAGACCTTCTGGAGTTGTTGTCGTTGGCAGAGGAACTGAGATAGAGCTAAAGGAAAAACCAGCAGAAGAGATCAAAAGAGCGGTTCCGAATGTTACCTATGAGGACATTGGAGGTCTGAAGAGAGAGCTTAGGCTTGTCAGAGAAATGATAGAGCTCCCACTGAAGCATCCAGAGCTTTTCCAGCGTCTTGGAATTGATCCACCTAAGGGAGTGCTTCTCTACGGTCCTCCTGGCACAGGTAAGACACTGATAGCAAAAGCGGTTGCAAACGAGGTTGATGCGCACTTCATAAGCATAAGCGGTCCAGAGATCATGAGCAAATTCTACGGAGAGAGCGAGCAGAGGCTCAGGGAGATCTTTGAAGAGGCAAAGCAGAATGCTCCAAGCATAATATTCATTGACGAAATAGACTCAATAGCTCCGAAGAGGGAAGAGGTTACTGGTGAGGTTGAGAGAAGGGTCGTCGCACAGCTTCTTGCTTTGATGGATGGACTCGAATCAAGAGGACAGGTAATCGTTATCGCTGCAACGAACAGGCCAGATGCTATTGATCCAGCTTTGCGTCGCCCTGGAAGGTTTGACAGAGAGATAGAAATTGGTGTCCCGGACAGAGATGGAAGAAAGGAAATTCTTGAGATCCACACGAGGAAGATGCCGTTGGCGGAAGACGTTAACTTGGATGAACTTGCAGACGCTACTAACGGCTTTGTGGGTGCGGATCTTGAAGCTTTATGCAAAGAGGCGGCAATGCATGCACTGAGAAGAATTCTACCAGAGATCGACATAGAGAAGGAAATACCTGCTGAGATCATCGAGAACCTGAAAGTAACAAGAGAGGACTTCATCGAGGCCTTGAAGAACGTTGAGCCGTCTGCGATGAGAGAAGTGCTTGTCGAGATTCCAAAGGTTAAATGGGACGACGTTGGTGGGCTTGAAAAGGCAAAACAGGAGCTGAGAGAGGCCATAGAATGGCCCCTGAAGTATCCTGAAGTATTCAAGACAACCAACATTAAACCGCCAAAGGGGATTCTGCTCTTTGGCCCACCGGGAACTGGAAAGACTCTACTGGCCAAGGCGGTAGCTAATGAGAGCAATGCAAACTTCATAAGCGTTAAAGGTCCAGAACTGCTGAGCAAGTGGGTTGGGGAGAGTGAAAAACACGTCAGAGACATGTTCAAGAAAGCTCGTCAGGTTGCACCAGCGATAATCTTCTTCGACGAAATAGATAGCCTTGCACCTCGCAGAGGAGGGATAGGAGATTCACAAGTTACAGAAAGAGTTGTAAGCCAGCTTCTCACAGAACTCGACGGACTTGAAGAACTTCGAGAGGTTGTGGTGATCGCTGCCACGAACAGACCCGATATGATCGATCCAGCATTGCTCAGGCCAGGAAGAATAGAGAGACACATCTACATCCCACCGCCAGATAAGGAGGCGAGAAAGGAGATCTTCAAAATCCACCTGAAAAACAAACCTCTATCTGAAGATGTGAATTTGGATGAGCTTGCAGAGAGAACCGAAGGTTACAGCGGTGCGGACATTGAGGCTGTGTGCAGAGAAGCGGGAATGCTTGCAATAAGAGAGGCATTAAAGCCCGGTATGAGCAGAGAGGAGGCAAAAGAGATTGCCAAGAAGATCAAGATAACGAAAAGACACTTCGAGGAGGCATTGAAGAAGGTGAAACCGAGCCTGACACCTGAGGACCTTAAGAAATATGAATTAATGTTGAAGGATTTCCAAAAAATGTATGCGTGAGGTGATGTGGTATGGTATGGAGAAGGAGAAGAAGAGAAGAGGATGAGCCGGAAGACATTTGGGATTGGGACCCATTCAGAGACTTTGACGAGATCTTCAGAAGGATGATGAGGGATATTGAGAATGTTTTCCGATTTGGAGAGCTTGGCGAAGGAAAGCCGATAATCAGAGGTTTCTCGATAAGGATCGGCCCCGACGGCAGACCTGAGATCAGAGAATTCGGAACAAAGCCACTGATAAAGGAAACTGGGATAGAAGAGAGGAAGCCTTTGGTTGACGTCATCGAGACAGATAACGAGGTTCAGGTAATTGCAGAAATGCCCGGTGTTAGAAAAGAGGACATAGAACTCAAAGCTACAGAGAAAACACTCGAGATCAGGGCAGAAGGGGAGAACAGAAAATACCATGAAACAGTCAGCCTGCCTGTCGAAGTTGATCCAGACTCTGCTAAGGCCAGATACAACAATGGAGTCCTCGAAGTCACGTTGACGAAGAAGGCTGGAGGAGGAAAGAAGATAAAAGTAGAATAATTTACAATTTTTTATTTTTTAGTTATTGTGATCTATGCCCTCTTTGAAGACCAGAAGGATCTGATCATCGGCACAATTTTCAACGCTTACCTGCCAGGCGACTATCAGCAAAGACTTCTGAAGGTTACG
>JASKJN010000023.1 GCA_030153385.1 Archaeoglobaceae archaeon | reverse complement strand
TTTGAATTCGAAATTCAAGTTAGCAAGGCGTCAGGCCACTATGGCAATCCGCTTGAGTTTTTGGAAGTGGTGCTAAAGAAAAGCTCCGAGATAGATTCATTCTGGAAAAACTTTGTTTGTTTGCTAAAAGACCAGAAAGAGGTTTTGTTAAACACTCTTGAAGAAAGATTAGATGCACAGAACGTTTTACACATTAGATTGGACAAACAGAAGGCTTATCTTGGTGAAATAGAGCTCTCAAGTGTTGATCCAATTGCGGTTAAGGTTAAACTCGTTGTTTTTCCGGCAAAGAGAGAAAAAGCTCTTGAGTTTGCGAGAGAGCTATGTTCGATTTCGTGAGATTTTGTCCCCCAAAAATCGACCTGGGTTTTGAAAATTTCGTCGTTCTAAGTGAGAATCCCAAAAAAGAAGGATATTATGGCTACATTGTTCGAGCTGAAAATCCAAAGGAGCTGAGAGAGAAGCTGAGACGCATCGAGAATGCGATCGTCGCTGTTGATTGCACCTCGGAAACGTGCAGATACGCGGTGATGAGAAAGAAGGTTGACATAATTCTTGACAGTGAAAGAAGGGAACTCGATTATGCGACGATAAAGCTTGCAAGCGAGAAGGAAGTTGCAATAGAGTTCGGGCTATCGAAGTTTTTGAAAACAAAGAGGATGAGAAGGTCTTTATTGTTCGCAAGGTTAAGTCAAGAGGCAAGAGTCGTTAAAAAATTCAATACTCCTTTTATCATCTCCTCTTCTGCGGAGAACATTTACCAGCTCAGAACTAGGAAACAGATCGAAACCTTCTTTTCTTATTTCGGCTTAGATGTCAAGAAGGCAAAATTCTTTGCGGAAAATATCGTTAGAAGATACTTTGACGAAAAATACGTGATGGATGGATTCTTTGTTGAATCGCAGAGCCCTTAAAATTTTCCCGTCTTAATGAGACTGTGGAAATATTAAAATACCAGTAATCATTTAATCATTTATGGGATCGATGAATGAAGTGTCTTTACCTTATAAGACTCGATCTCTTTGCCCCGAATGCTTGGCTATAATCGATGCGGAGGTTTATGCTGAGAATGGGAAGGTAATGATAAGGAAGACCTGCAAGGATCATGGAGAATTCGAGGACGTTTATTGGGGCGATGTTGAGCTTTTTAAGAGGGCTTCGAGGTTTGCAAGGGATGGTAAGGGAATTGAGAACCCTATCACGGAAAAGGGAAACTGTCCATTTAGCTGTGGTCTTTGCGGGAATCACAAGAGTCACACAGCATTGCTCAACATAGTGCTGACGAACAGATGTGATCTGGCATGCTGGTATTGCTTCTTTTACGCAAAAAGAGCTGGCTACGTCTATGAGCCGACAGTTGAGCAGATAAGACAGATGGTTCGACTTGCGAAGCAGATGAAGCCAGTTCCATGCAATGCGGTGCAGTTGACAGGCGGAGAGCCAACGCTTAGAGAAGACCTGCTTGAGATCATAAGGGTGATAAGAGAGGAGGGTTATGACCACATTCAGCTGAACACCAACGGCATAAGACTTGCACTTGAAAGCGATTTTGCTGTAAAGGTGAGGGAAGCTGGAATTAACACGGTTTATCTGTCCTATGATGGTGTTGACGAGAAGACGAATCCAAAGAACCACAATGAGATTCCAAGAATTCTCGAGAACTGCAGAAAGGCTGATCTGGGTATAGTTCTCGTTCCAACCGTTATTAAGGGTGTAAATGACCATCAGCTTGCAGATATAATAAGATTCGCAGCTAGGAATGTTGACATCGTTCGTGGGGTAAACTTTCAGCCTGTGAGCCTTGTCGGAAGCATGCCGAAGAAGGAAAGGGAGCAGTATAGAATAACGATTCCGGACTGTCTGAAGGCTATAGAAGAGCAAACAAATGGAGAGATAAGCAGATACGACTTCTATCCGGTCCCAAGTGTTGTCCCCGTTTCGAAGTTCGTTGAAGCGATAACTTCGAGGCCACAGTACGAGCTGACAACTCATTTTGCATGTGGAATGGCTACCTATTTATTCGTGGAAAATGGAAAAATGATTCCGATCACGAGATTCATCGATGTAGAGGATTTTCTCGAGTTTCTCGATAAAAAGGCAGATTACATAAGAGATAGCAAAATAAAATCACTTAAAGTCTTAAAGAACCTAATAGACATCAGAAAGTTCATAGATTCTTCCAATGCCCCGAAAGGAATGAGTATGAGAAAAATACTATTTGACATCCTTATAAAGCATGATTACTCTGCTTTGGGCGAATTCCACAAGAAATCGCTTTTCGTCGGATTCATGCATTTCCAAGATCTATACAACTACGACATAGCAAGAGTTGAGCGTTGCGAGATCCATTATGGAACCCCCGATGGCAGGATAATTCCCTTCTGCACATTCAATGTCATTCCTGAGTATTACAGGGATAAGATCCAGGAGAAATACGGCATACCAATTGAGGAATGGGAGAGGAGAACGGGAAGAAAACTAAAAGATGACATTTACAGGGTTGTGAGGAGACCAAGATGAGGGGTTTGTTCATTGGAAGGTTCCAGCCGTACCACTTGGGACACCATGAAGTTGTTAAGAGGATTCTGAATGAAGTTGACGAGCTGATCATTGGAATTGGCAGTGCTCAGGAGAGTCACACTCTCGAGAACCCATTTACAGCTGGAGAAAGGATCATGATGATCTCGAGAGCTATTGAAGAGCTAAAAACAAATAAGAAAGTCTACATAATCCCTCTAGAAGACATATATCGAAACAGCCTGTGGGTTTCTCACGTCTACTCGATGACTCCGCACTTTGACGTCGTTTACACCAACAATCCGCTCGTCCATCGACTTTTTGCAGAAGCTAATTTCAAAGTAGTTAAGACAGGCCTCGTAAACAGACAGGAATACCACGGCACAGAGATAAGGAGGAAGATGCTCGAAGGAGAAGACTGGGAGAGCTTTGTACCGAAATCTGTTGCAGAAGTGATTAAGGAAATAAGGGGGATTGAAAGGATAAGAGAGATCGCAGGAAGAGACTTCTGATGTTCTCGATTTTCTGGAATGGCTTATACTTCAACGTCGAAGCTTCCGGGAAGGTTAAAAGAGCCTTTTTCTCGAGAGAACCGGTTTTTGGCTCTGATAGAAACGAGCTTTCGGAAATGCTTGAAAGGTATTTCAGAGGAGAAAAAGTGGTATTTGATTGCGAGTTCGAACTAGATCTGCCTGAATTTACCACTAAGGTTCTCGAAAGAGTTGTTGAGATTCCTTATGGAGAAACAATGACTTACGGTGAGCTTGCTGAAGAGTTGAAGACTTCACCAAGAGCGGTTGGGCAGGCTTTAAAGAGGAATCCGATTGCGATCATAATTCCATGTCACAGAGTAGCCGCGAAGAATGGGGTTGGAGGTTATTCAGCAGGGGTGGAGATCAAAAAAGCTCTTTTAAGGCTCGAGGGGGTCAAGCTCCCTTAAAACCTTTTCCGCAATCTTCTCACCTATTATCTTCCCAATTTTAGACTTGTTGGCAAGGATATCTTCTTTGCTTCTGATTCCTGCATTGTATAACTTTCTCGCTCTTACCCTTCCAATGTTTCTTATTGAAACAAGCTCCAAAAGCTCTTCCTTGACACCGTATCGAATTCTCATCTCAAGCCTTGGTAGATTTTTACCTAACTCACTTGAAATCCTTGACAGTGAATGTGCAAGCCATTCTGCGGTTTCTATCAATCTTCTCAAATCTCCGGGAGCAATGGAATACTTTTCGCAGATCTCGTTTTCATCCATTTCGTTGATCCAGTCTCTCAGGCAAAGAGCGGTTTTTAGCTCCTCAAGAAACCAGTCGTAGTCAACTGAATACTGAGAGGGGAAATATGTTAGCTCCTTCCTAAGCTTGAATGCAAGATCCTCGACCCAATCATCGTCTCTGCGCAAGCTAAGCCTTTCCATGTCGGGAGTTCTGCAAATGAGGTGAAGTGTGGCAATTTCGGTAAGTGCATCATATCTTTTTATGGTATCGTAGAATATGAAGCCTGTTAGCGGATCGATGTAAAGCTTGGAAACAAGCAGACCGAGCTTTGTGGGAATTATTTTATCCCCTATTTCAACCATCCCCCAGTTTTCAAGCTGTATCATTGCTCTCTCAAGCTCGAAACTGTGAATTTCAGACTGCTTTGCAAATAAGGTCGAGGCGAAGAACTCTTTTAGGCTTTCAATATCCGTGGCAAATCCATCGCAGATCAGCGAGAGGCAGTGAAATCTTAGCTTGCTCTCAACTCCAAGCTTGGACGTGATCCTCTCGGGCTCGCCTTTTATGTAGTTCTGAAGCACGAATTCCTTATCTTTTTTGCTTACAACAACAATAGCTTCGCCAATTTCATCCATTCCCGGTCTTCCCGCTCTCCCAGCCATCTGCTTGAATTCTGAAACCTTTATCTTTCTCGAATATCCATCATAGCGGTAAATGCTCTTGATTATCACCCTTTTTGCTGGCAGATTCACACCCGCGGAAAGTGTTGGAGTTGCAACAAGAATTTTAATTGCTCCACTCCTGAAAGCGGACTCAATGATTCTTCTCTGCCCGCTCAAAAGTCCAGCGTGGTGAAAAGCGGACCCTTTTTTAACACACTCAGCAAGCCTTTTGCTCATCTCCCCATCGTTCTCTTCAAGTATCATTTCAGCCAATTCGCCTGCGTTGCAGTATTCAGCAGATATCCCTGAAAGTTTTTCAGCAAGAGATTCCGCATATTTTCTCGTTGATTCAAAGATCAAAACCCCTCCCCCTTCTGAAATGCAGTCCTTAACGACGTCTTCAAAGCTCTTTTTTGCACTGTAAACTTCATCATCTCGATAGATCTCCAGCATTTTTTCACATAGAATCCCATAGTAAAGCGGAACTGGGCGCCAGAAGCTTTGAACGAACTTCGCGTTAAGCCAGTCAGCGATCTCTGAAACATTGGGTGCGGTAGCGGACAGGCCAAGGATCCAGAGATCAGGCTTCAATTTCCTCATTTTTGTAATCAGAATCTCCAGAGTATGGCCCCTGTCTTCAGAGTCAATAAGATGGATCTCGTCAACTATCAGACAGCTTATATCCCTTAACCAAAAAGCCCTGTTTCTCAGAAGTGAATCCGCCTTTTCCGCGGTTGTAACAACAATATCCGCTTTTGCCAAATGCATGTCAACGGATTCGTAGTCTCCGATTGAGATTCCGACATTTACGCCAATTTTCTCCCACTTTTTGAAGCTTTCAAACTTTTCACTTGCCAGAGCTCTAAGAGGAGTTATGTAGAGACATTTGCCACCACGAAGGATCTCAGAGATCATCGCAAGCTCCGCTATAAGCGTTTTTCCAGCGGCGGTCGGTAGAGATAGGATCAGATTCTCTCTGCCAAAAATGAACGGCAAAGCGGATTCCTGAGGAGGAAAAAGCTCTTCAATCCCACTATCCTTTAGAATCTCAACCACGTAGCTCGAAATACTTCCCGCAAGCTCTTCGACTTTCACCGAGGGAATCTAAGAGAGAGGAAGATAAATCTTTTTCTATATCCGGGGTTTGCAGATATAGAAAGAGATAAAAACAAATCGAGAAACGAGTTTCAGGGCTCGTGGTCTAGTGGTTATGACACCGCCTTCACACGGCGGAGGTCGAGGGTTCGAATCCCTCCGAGCCCACTGGACTATTTAGACTGCATTTTCAGTCTCAAGGAAGACGAGCAGACAGAGTATACTCAAAAGAGCTCCGATTTCCAACTGAGAGGAACGCAGAATAGTTGGTGCAGAAAGCAAAACACAGCCATTATGGGGTAGCTTTGGGCTTATTCCAAATCCAAAAATTTTTAAAATATCTCGAAAATTGCAGACCATGTTCACGCTTAGAATTGCAAAAGTTGTCAGGCATTCGGAAAAAATAGCCACGATCTACTTCAATAAAAAAATTTCCTCCTACCCGGGCCAGTTTGTCATGCTTAATCTTTTTGGATATGAAGAAATTCCACTCAGCCTCTCTTCGCCGAATTCTGTAACGGTTAAAGCGGTTGGAGAGACGACGAGAGCGCTTTTGGATGGTAATTTTAGATATATCGGTATAAGAGGGGCTTTTGGAAGGCCATTCACGATCTCCGACAGAGCTCTTTTAATAGCGGGGGGTATTGGAATAGCCCCCCTTAAATATCTCTACGATTTTTTGAAGAGCAGGGGTTATGAAGCGGAACTTGTTTACGGTGCAAAGAGTGTTGGGGAGCTAATTTGGATAGAGGAATTTGAAAATGCCAAATTTGCCACAGAAGACGGTAGCTTTGGAGTAAAGGGCACAGTTTTAGATCTTCTAAGGGACAGGAATTATGATTATTACAGCAGAATCTACTGTTGTGGGAAGGAGGAGATGATGCGAAAAGTTTATAGACTGTTAAAGGCCAAGAATTGCCTTAATAAGGCGGAGTTCTCTCTTGAAAGGTATATGAGATGCGGAATAGGTGTATGCGGTTCTTGTGTGTTGAAAAATGGTCTTAGAGTTTGTAAAGACGGGCCAGTTTTTAAAGCAGAGAATTTAGAGGGAATTTTATAATTTGTTTAACTTTTTGCTGTTCATCAAGCTTTTAAATCTAAATAAAGTTCTCTCTTATTGTGAAGCTTGATAGGTTCATTGTGATCGAAGAGGTTGAGACAGACGAAAGATATGGCTGTCATCCCATGAAGCGGAGCATTGAGGAGCACATAAGAAAGGGATTTGTCTGCATTGACAAGCCAATGGGCCCCACGAGTCATGAGGTGGTAGTGTGGGTGAGAAAGATTCTTGGAGTTGAGAAAACAGGACATGCGGGAACTCTGGATCCGAGGGTGACCGGGGTGCTTCCTGTTTTTATAGAGACGGCAACAAAGCTTGTAAAATTCCTGCAAGAGTCTGGAAAGGAATACGTTTGTCTAATGAGGCTTCATGGGGATGTGAAGGAGGAGAAAATAAGAGAAGTATTCAGAATGTTTACAGGAAAGATTTTCCAGAAACCTCCTTTGAAGTCCGCAGTCAAAAAGCAGTTGAGGATTAGAGAGATCTACCGCATGGAGATCCTTGAGATCTCTGGAAGAGATGTGCTTTTCAAAGTCTCCACAGAGTCGGGAACGTATATAAGAAAGCTTTGCAAAGACATGGGCGAAGTTTTAGGTATTGGTGCCCACATGCAGGAGTTGAGAAGGACGAGGACAGGCAATTTCGGAGAAGAAGACTGTTATACACTTCAGGATTTGCTTGACGCTTATGTATTCTGGAAAGAAGAAGGTGAGGAGAAATACATGAGGGAGATAATAAAGCCAATGGAAATCGCTGTTGCGCATCTTCCAAAGATCGTAGTAAAGGATACCGCTGTGGATGCAATATGTCATGGAGCAAATCTTTCAATAAGGGGTGTGGCATACGTGGAGAAAAGCGTTAATAAAGGTGGAGTCGTTGCAATTCTAACTGCAAAAGGAGAGCTTGTTGCTCTTGGCAGAGCATTGGTGTCTGCAGAGGAAATGGAAGGACTTAAAAAGGGTTTTGTTGTCGATGTTGAGAGAGTTGTGATGAATCGTGGAGTGTATCCGAGTGTATGGAAAAGCTCTCAGTAGCAATTCCCTCCTCAGCCCTCATAAACGAAACAGACGAAAAAATAAAGATTTACAAGCTTGGAATAATTGCAAGGGCTCTGGCAATTTTTAGGGTTGAGGAAGTTGTGATTTACAGAGATCCCATACTCGACGAAACTGATCTGATTAGAGAAGTCCTTGAATACCTCGAAACTCCGCAGTATCTGAGAAAGGAGCTTATTCCTTTGAGTGAAAGGCTAAGGTTCGTCGGAGTCATACCTCCATTGGCAATTCCATCCCATAAGTCGAAACATTTAAAAATCGGTGAGTTGAGGGAGGGGGTCGTAAAAAGGGTGGCTCCTGACGGAACGCGATGGGTGGATATAGGCGTCCCCGCCCTTGCACCTTTAAGGTGTGAAGAGCCGAAAGGTGCACGCGTAACCGTCAGGGTCGTTTCGAAGACCCCGTTGCGCGTCGAGAAGGCGGAAGCTGAGGAATACTGGGGGTATAGGGTAAGAGAAGCGGAGCTTGAGGAAGTGCTAAGAAGGGAGAATGTAATAGTCACCTCTCGGAAGGGGAGGATTCCGAAACTGGAGGAAATAAGGAAGGGAACTTTCGTGTTTGGAAATCCAAAGGAGGGAGTATTCGAGATCATGAAGAGGATGGGAATAGATATGAGCGTTGAAGCTTGGAACATGATCCCCCTGCAGGGGGTAAGGAGTGTGCGCCTGGAGGAGGCAATAATGTGCACTCTTGCGATCGTAAATTTCCTCTCATTTAGGGGTGGTTTGGAATGAAGGAGCATAGACCAAAGCGTGGTTCTTTAGCGTATTCTCCGAGAAAAAGGGCTAAAAGGATCGTTCCAAGGATAAGAAGCTGGCCAGAGTGCGAAGAAGTTAGATTGCAGGGATTCGCTGGCTACAAAGCAGGGATGACACATGTTGTGATGATCGACGACAGAAAGAATTCTCTGACTTATGGAGAAGAGGCAATAATTCCCGTAACTGTTATCGAAACTCCGCCGATGAAGGTTGCGGGAATAAGGGTTTACAAGGAAACGCCATATGGGTTGAAGATCGTCAAAGAAGTTTGGGCAAGTGGTTTGGATGGGTTTCTCGACCGAAGAGTAAAGATACCAAAGAACTCACCGAATATTGACGAGCTGAAGGAAATCGAAGGTGATGAGGTCAGGGTTTTGACGTATACACAGCCCTATTTGATTACAGGGGTTCCGAAGAAGGTGCCAGACCTGATGGAGCAGAAGGTAGGCGGAAGCTTCAAGGAAGCTTTAGAATATGCGATATCCAAACTTGGAAAAGAAGTTAATGTTTCCGAGGTTTTCAAAGAAGGTAGCATAGTTGATGTCAGCGCGATCACTAAAGGCAAGGGTTTTGAAGGTGTTGTGAAGAGATGGGGAGTTATAACGATGAACGCGAAGCATGCAAGGAGCAGTAAAGGTAGAAGAGTGGGAACTCTTGGTCCATGGCTCCCTCATCGCATAAGGTGGACTGTTCCGCAATATGGGCAAATGGGATTCCATCAGAGGCTCGAATTCAATAAGAGGATCTTAAAGATCGGCAACAACGGCGAGGAGATAACTCCGAAAGGAGGATTCCCGCATTACGGTGTTGTGAGGAACAGTTATATTCTAATCGCTGGAACTGTGCCGGGAACTGTTAAGAGACTTGTCAGGATTAGAGATGCAATAAGACCTCCAAAAGCAGAGTTTGCTGGTGTAAATCTTGTTTATGTGAGCACAACCTCAAAGCAGGGGAAGTGATATGAAGGCGGAAGTTCTTAACCTTAAGGGAGAAGTTGTGGAAGAAATAGAGTTGCCACCGATATTCGAGGAGGAATTCAGACCAGACATAATAAAGAAGGCGGTTCTCTCAATTCAATCTCACCGCAGACAGCCTTACGGGCCAAATCCTCTTAGCGGTGTAAACTACGCATGGGAAAACTGGGGACCCGGGCATGGATATGCAAGGGTGCCGAGATGGAAGCTTGGCTTGAGGGCTGTCGTTGTCCCGCAGGCTGTGGGTGGTAGGGAAGCACACCCACCAAAGGTTCAGAAGAAGTGGGATGAAAAGATCAACAAAAAAGAAATGAGAAAGGCTCTTCTTTCTGCGATCTCCGCTACTGCTGTCGAGAGCTTGGTTCGTGCAAGAAACCACATCTTTGAAGGAAAGCTTCCAAAAATCGTTGTCGATGAGTTCGAGTCACTAAATAAGACTAAGGACGTTATCTCAGTTTTGAAGGCTATAGGAGTTTACAGCGATGTAGAAAGAGCAAGAGAGAGAAAGAGACAGAGAGCAGGACTTGGAAAAATGAGAGGAAGAAGATATGTGGCAAAGAAGAGTGTTCTTATCGTTGTTGGCGAAAACAAGGGAATCATGAGATCTGCTAAAAATTTGCCGGGTGTAGATGTTGTTCTGGCAAAAGATCTCAATGTCGAACATCTTGCTCCCGGATGTCATGCGGGAAGGCTTGTAGTTTGGACAAAGTCTGCAATAAAAGCTTTGGGTGAGAGATTATGCTGATAAAGTGTTTCCTTGTGACTGAAAAAACGACAGCGGAGCTTGAAAAGAACGTGCTTACCGCAATAGTAAATTTGAAGGCGAGAAAAGAAGACATAAAGAAGGAGATCGAGGGGCTTTTTGAAGTCGAAGTAGAAAAAGTAAGGACGCTTATAACTCCAAGAGGCGAAAAAAAGGCTTACATCAAGCTGAAGCCTGAATACTCTGCTGAAGAGATACTTTCAAAGTTAGGGGTGTTCTGAGGTGGTTGTATGGGTAAACGCATAATTTCTCAAAATCGAGGAAAAGGAACTCCAACATACACTGCTCCATCGCACAAATATAAGGCACAGATAAGACATCTTCCATTTAAAGATGAAACTATAGCTGCAAAAGTTGTAGATATAATTCACGATCCCGCAAGAAACGGCCCCATTGCGCTCGTCAGATTGTCTGACGGTAGTGAGAGGTATATTTTGGCAGTAGAGGGAATAGGGATTGGCGATTGGATATATGCGGGTGATTCTGTAGAAATAGCACCAGGAAACTCAACCTATCTGAAGAACATTCCAGAAGGAACACCGATATGTAATATAGAAGCGAAGCCCGGAGATTTGGGGAGATTTGTAAGGGCGAGCGGAACTTTCGCTTTAATTTTATCAAGAGAGGAAGACAAAATCCTCGTGCAGATGCCTTCAGGGAAGCTCAAGTGGTTCCATCCAATGTGTAGGGCTACAATTGGCATCGTTGCAGGCGGAGGAAGAGTAGACAAGCCCTTTGTTAAGGCTGGAAAGAAGTACTGGAAGATGAAGAGCAAAGCAGGGAAGTGGCCAAGGGTTCGCGGTGTTGCCATGTGCGCGGTTTATCATCCATTTGGTGGTGGAAAGCATCAGCATGTTGGAAGACCAAAGACTGTTGGCAGAAACGCTCCTCCTGGTAGAAAGGTTGGAAGCGTAGCAGCAAGAAGAACTGGGGTGAAGAGGTGATCAGATGGCATTAAAGAGCAAGGTTGTAAGGGCAAAAGAATTCCAGTACCGCGGTTATACATTTGAAGAGATCCAGAAAATGTCGCTTGAGGATTTCATGAAGCTACTCCCCTCGAGAGAGAGAAGAAAGCTGAAAAGAGGGTTAACAGAACAGGAGGAAATTCTTTTGAGGAAGCTGAGGAAGAAAGGTTCGGCGAGAACCCATTGCAGAGACATGCTCATACTGCCGGAGATGGTTGGAAAGACTGTATTTGTCCATAATGGCAAGGAGTTCGTCAGAGTTGAGATAAGGCCAGAAATGCTCGGACATCGCCTTGGCGAATTCGCGCAGACAAGGAGATTTGAGAAGCATAGTGGTCCGGGAGTTGGAGCTACGAGAAGCAGTAAGTTTGTGCCGTTGAAGTGATGCGTATGGCTAGAATTGCTTATTCCTACAAGCCACAGGATGAGACTAAGGCTGTGAGAGCGATGGGCTATGAAATTCCAATAAGCTTCAAACATGCAATGGAGATCTGCAGAGTTATTAGGGGTAAAAAGGTTCCGCAGGCCATAAGTTTTCTTGAAGGCGTTGTTCAGCTCAGAGTCCCTGTTCCATTTAGGAAACATAAGAAGAAGGTTGCTCACAAGAACATTCCTGGCTGGTATGCGGGAAGATATCCTCAGAAGGCGGCAAATGAAATTCTGAAGGTTCTGAAGAACTTAAAGGCTAATGCGGAATACAAGGGGCTAAATGCTGAAGAGCTGATAATCGTGCATGCTCAGGCAAAGAAAGGCAGAGCTATTGTGAGATATGTTCCGAGAGCATTTGGGAGAGCGGTTCCAAAAAGAAAACAGCTTACAACTGTTGAATTCGTTGCAGAGGTGAGATAATGGCTGTGGAGAGAAAATTCGTCCAGGATAAAGTCAGGAAAATGATGGTGAAGGAGTGGATCAAAGAAGAAGTCAAGAGTGCGGGTTTTGGCGGGATCGACATCCTGAGAACACCTCTCGGAACCCAGGTAACTCTATTTGTAGAACGTCCGGGAATTGTCATCGGAAAGGGTGGAAGAAGGATAAAAATGATCACGGAAAAGCTGAAAGAATTCGGGCTTGACAATCCACAGGTCAGCGTGGATGAAGTGGAGAAACCAGAGTTCAACGCTCAATTGATGGCCTCACTGCTTGCAAGAGCTCTTGAAAGAGGATGGTATTTCCGCAGGGCGGGATACAGATTTCTTTACAGGATCATGGAAGCGGGAGCAAAGGGATGCGAGATCGAGATCAGCGGAAAGCTTGTGAGCGAGAGGGCGAGGACAGAGAAATTCCTTGCTGGCACAATTGTGCATACCGGCGATCCCGCTTACACTGCTGTCAGGAAGGGATTTGATATTGCTGTTAAAAAGTTGGGTGTTCTTGGAGTAACCGTTCGCATAATTCCGCCCGATGTTAGGCTTCCAGATGAATTTGAGATAAGAGGTGTTGCGGATGAAAATGAGGGAAATAAGGGGGATGAGCAGGGAGGAAATGGAAAAGAAGCTGAAGGAGCTGGAAATCGAGCTTCTGAAGCTTAGAACTCTGGTAAGGAGCGGAGGAGCAGTAAAGAATCCCGGAAGGATAAGGCAGATTAGAAGAGACATTGCGAGGTTAAAAATGCTATGCGGGAAATGAAGCTTGCAGAACTGATAGCAAGGGACTGGATTGGTTTGGAAGTGGAGGTAACAGACAGTCCGAATAAGTTTGAGATAGGCATTAAAGGCGAGATCGTTGACGAGACTGAAAAAACGTTTAGAATAATGACTGAAAAAGGTTTAAAAGTCGTTGCAAAGAAGGGTAGAAACTTTAGGGTAAGGTATGCCGGGAAGGTAGTAAACGTTAAGGGCGATCTGACTGCCTTTAAGCCTGAGGAGAGGATAATGCGAGGTTTAATGCTCATAAAAAGGTCAAAGGGGGTATTGATATGAGAAATATCGGAATCGAGGTTAAACCGCCTGAAGGGACGTGCAATGACGAAAATTGCCCGTTTCACGGAACTTTATCGATAAGAGGTCAGATCTTTAGTGGAAAAGTTTTGAAAGTTTATGGAAAAACTGCAGTGATTGAGAGAGAGCTTATAAAATTCGTTCCAAAGTATGAAAGGTATATGAGGAAACGCTCTCGACTTCATGCTCATAATCCTGAGTGTATCAGAGCCAAGCCAGGAGATCTCGTTAGGATTGCGGAATGCAGGCCTCTAAGTAAGACAAAAAGTTTTGTTATAATTGAGGTGGTCAAATGAAGGCTTTAAAAGCCAAGATCCCGAGAGCTTTGCCTACTGGTGCGATGCTTGTCTGTTCAGACAACAGCGGTGCGAGAGAAGTTCAGATCATTTCGGTAATAGGCTACAAGGGAGTCAGGAGAAGATATCCCGCTGCGGGTGTTGGAGATATGGTGGTTGTGAGTGTTAAGAAGGGATTGCCAGAGATAAGAAAGCAGGTCCACTATGCGGTGATCATAAGGCAGAAAAAGGAGTTCAGGAGGCCAAATGGTGAGAGGATAAAGTTCGAAGACAATGCTGCGGTTCTTGTTAACGAGAAAGGCGAGCCCAAGGGTACCGAAATAAGAGGTCCCGTGGCAAGAGAAGCTGCAGAGAGGTTTGCGAAGATCGCAACAATTGCAACAACAATAGTGTGATGGTTATGCAGGCGAGAAAGCAAAGAAGATGGCTTTACAGAACATCAAAGCTTCATGAAAGGCACAAGTTACTTCATGCAACTCTTTCGGATGAGCTGAGAAAGAAGTATGGAAAAAGATCCGCAAGGGTATGCAAGGGAGACAAAGTGAGAGTTATGAGAGGAGATTTCGCAGGGCATGAAGGCAAGGTGCTTGAGGTGGATATGAAGAACTGCAGAATAACGATAGAGGGTGTAACAACCACAAAGGTTAATGGCACTGAGGTTCCAGTACCTATCCATCCCTCAAATGTTATGATCGTTAGCTTTGGCAAGGTTGACGATGTGAGAAAGAGGATCCTTGAGAGGTGATTGTATGCACCAGAAAAGACTTTCCGCTCCAAAAACCTACAAAATTCCAAGAAAAGCTGGGAAGTGGGTGATAAAGCCGTCTCCCGGACCACATGACAAAACTGCAATTCCTCTTGCAGTTGTGCTGAGAGACTTGCTACAGCTCGCGGATACAGCAAGAGAAGCACGAAAGATCATATCCGCTGGGGAAGTTTTGGTAGATGGAATTGTTAGAAGAGACTACAAATTCCCCGTGGGTCTTTTTGACGTCATAAGGATCCCAAAGCTTGATATGAGCTACAGAGTTCTGTTTGATGAGAAGGGAAGATTCATCGTTAAGGAGATCGAGGATGATGATAAGAAACTCTTCAAGATCACGAATAAGACGATCGTAAAGGGTGGGAAGGTACAGCTCAATTTGTTCGATGGAACAAATATCCTGGCAACGAATGAATACAAGACGAAGGACAGTGTTCTGCTAAAGATTCCAGAAAAGCAGATCCTTGACCATTTAAAGTTCGAAGAGGGAGTACTGATAATGATCGTTGGCGGAACTCATGCGGGCGAGATCGGTAGGGTGAAAGGCTACAAGGTTGTCAGGGGCTCTGGCTCGAATCTTGTTACAGTTGAAACTTCCAAGGGTGAAATAACGACAGTTGAAGATTACGTCTTTGTGGTCGGAAAAAAGGGTGAAGACAAGCCTCTGATCGATTTAGGGGTGTAAGTATGATCGAAGTGGCGAAGGAGAATCCAATGAGAGAGATACTGCTTGAGAAGGTCGTTATAAATCTCGGGATTGGAGAAAGTGGTGAAAGACTTCAAAAAGCTGAGAAAATGCTCTCAGAGCTTGTCTCCCAAAAACCCGCAACGACTATTGCAAAAAAGACAATAAAGAATTTTGGTATAAGGAAAAAGGAAAAAATTGGGTTAAAGGTAACTTTAAGGGGCGAGAAGGCAATGGAATTTCTAAAAAGAGCTCTAAAGGTTAAAGAGATGAAGCTTAGCAAAAGATCGATAAATGCCGGTAATTTCTCATTCGGTATTGCTGAGCATATAGATCTTCCCGAGGTCGAATACGATCCCGATATTGGTGTTTTCGGGATGGATGTCTGCGTTTCACTGAAAAGAAGGGGCTACAGGGTCGCAGAAAGAAGGATAAGGAACAGCAAGGTTGGCAGTTCGCATAGAATTACTAAGGAGGAGACAATTCAGTGGCTTGAAAGCCTGGGGGTGGTGATAGAATGACTAAAGTGAGAACAAAAAATTTCGGGCGTGGGGCGAATAGGTGTAAGAGATGTGGCAGGAAAAGGGCTCTTGTCAGGAAATATGGCATATACCTCTGTAGACAGTGTTTCAGGGAAACTGCAATGGATCTTGGATTTAAGAAGTATTGGTGATCCTTATGGCAGTTGATACTCTTTCTTCTGCGATGATCGCGATAAAGAATGCGGAGATGGTTGGAAAAAGATTCTGCGAGATCCGACCTGCGTCTAAGCTAATTGGCAATGTCCTCAAGGTTTTGAAGGATCACGGATATATAAAGAGCTTTGAATTCGTTAAGGAGAACGTAGGTGGCAAATTCGTTGTCGAGCTGACAGGGAACATAAACAACTGCGGAGCAATAAGACCAAGGTTTTCTTCAAAGGCAAACAAGTATGAGTTCTTTGAGAGAAGGTTCCTCCCTGCAAGGGGTTTTGGAATTTTAGTAGTCTCGACAACCAAAGGCATTATGAGCCAAATTGAGGCAAGAGAACAGGGTTTGGGGGGTGTTCTCCTTGCTTATGTCTACTGAAGAATATTCTGCGGTTGTCAAGATCCCTGAAGACGTGGAAGTGCAGATTGAAGGAGATCCAATCATTGGATACGTTGTTAAGGCAAGAGGACCTTTGGGGGAAAATTCAAGGTTTTTGAAGTTCAGAGATGTGTTCATTGAAAAGACAGAAGATGGCGTAAGGGTTTACACGCCCATTCTAAAGGCAAAGCACAAGGCGATCGTTGGAACCTATGTTGCCCACATCAAAAATTTGATCAAAGGCGTCAGAGAGGGTTTTGAATATAAACTGAAGGTCTTTTACGCTCACTTCCCAGTAAAGCTCAGGGTTTCTGGAGATGAGGTTATAATTGAGAACTTCCTTGGTGAAACGACTCCAAGGAGGGCAAAGATCGTAGGAAGAGCAAAGGTTGAGATAAAGGGGCAGGAAATAATTGTGAAAGGCTTGGACATTGAGGAGTGCGGGCAGACAGCAGCAAATCTCGAAAGAGCGACAAAGATCAGAAACAAGGATCGAAGGGTGTTTCAGGACGGGATATACATTGTGAAGAAACCTTAAGGTGATCGAAATGAAAATGAGGGCATTGCTTAGGCTAAGAAAGAGGTTAAAATCAAGAAAACCTGAATTCAGGAGATACTGCTGGGATAGGAAGCTAAAGCTTAGGAGGAAGAGCTGGAGAAAACCGCGCGGTCTGGATAATGCAATGCGTATAGAATACGGAGGTAAGTGGTCGGGCAGGAAGAGAGTTAAGGTGGGATTTAAGTCTCCCTCAGCAGTACGAGGATTGCATCCGAGCGGTTACGAGGATGTTCTCGTATACAGCCCCAAGGAAATCGAAAAATTGGATCCAAAAAGACACGCTGTAAGAATTGCAAGCTGTGTAGGGCTTAGAAAGAGGCTGGAAATCGAGAAGAAGGCGAATGAAATGGGATTTAAGGTCTTAAATCCATCAAGGTGATCGTATGGATCTGAGAATTCAAAGAAGACTTGCTGCGGAAGTTTTGAAGTGCGGTGGGAACAGAGTATGGTTTGATCCTGAGGCTATCGAGGAAATCTCAACCGCTTCAACGAAGCAGGACATAAGAGAGTTGATCGAAAAAGGGGTTATAAAGAGAAAAGCTATTCGCGGAGTTTGCAGGGCGAGGATTAATCGGATACGTTTGAAGAAAAGAAAGGGGAGACGCTCCGGACATGGTAGCAGAAAGGGGAAGAAGACAGCGAGAATGCCACAGAAGAGGTTATGGATACTCAGAATTAGAGCAATAAGGAGAAGGTTAAGAGAACTAAAGGCAAGCGGTCAAATCGATAAAAAGACCTACAGGATCCTTTACAGGAAAGCGAAGGGAGGAGAGTTTAGGAGTGTTGCCCATCTTAATGCCTATATTGAGGAGATAAAAAGGTGAGAAAATGGCAAAGGGACCAAGATACAAGCTTCCATACAGGAGGAGAAGGGAGGGTTGTACGAACTACAGGAAGAGGCTGAAGCTTTTATTGTCAAAAAAGGTGAGATTTGTCGTTAGAATTACCAATCAGAGAATTATAGCGCAGTTTATCTCCTATCATCCTGACGGAGACAGAGTTCTGCTTTCTGTTAGCTCTGAAAAGCTCAGGGAATATGGCTGGAAGGGAGATCTCAACAACACACCCGCAGCTTATCTCACGGGCTTGCTTGCGGGAAGAGAAGCTTTAAAGGCAGGGATAAAGGAGGCAATACTGGATATGGGCTTAAGATCCCCCGTAAAGGGCTCGAGAGTTTTTGCGGTCCTTAGAGGTGCTGTTGACGCGGGAGTTGAGATTCCGCACGATGAAGAAGTTTTGCCTGATGATTCAAGAATTCTTGGTGAGCATATAGCGAAGTTCTATGAAATGTCTCCAGAAAGGTTTGGCGAATATGAGAGGAGAGGTTTAAAGCCTTCGGAATTGCCCTCTCATGTTGAAGAAGTAAAGAAGAAGATCATGGTGATAGAATGAGCGAGTGGATTCCGAAGACGAGATTGGGAAAGTTGGTTGCGGAAG
>JASKJN010000004.1 GCA_030153385.1 Archaeoglobaceae archaeon | reverse complement strand
TGGCTTAGAAACAACGTTTCAACGATGGTTTCGCAGTTCATTGACAATGTAACCTTTACCCTGCTATTTTTCGTCGTTTTCAATCCTGAATTTCTCGAAGCTTTGGGCTGGAGCGGGATCTTCGAGATCTTCATAACTTCTTATGCCATGAAGTTCGTAGTTGCCTTGTTCGACACTCCGTTCATTTACCTGAATGCAAAGATTAAACCATTAGAGTAGAATTTTACTGGAAGTAAAAAGGCGGAAGTTAGTATATCTTTCTCCTATCCCCAAAATGCGAGCAGAGATGAATGGAAACATGCTTTATTTTGGGAAACTTATTTTTCAACTCTTCAGCGAGGTCTTCGACCAGCTTGTCCGCCTCCTCAACACTCATATTCCTTTCAACAGTCACATGCATATCAAGATGAATCGAATCCTCATCCGTGTAGAGAGCCAGCATATCATGCACACCTTTAATCCCCTTGTCCATGCAGAACTTCTCAACTTCGCAGTAGAACTCTTCGGGGGGCGATAAACCTATTAGGAATCTAGCATTCTCAAAAAAGAGTCTTATCGAATTAATAGCTATGAGTGTCGCTATTGAGATCGTTGCAATGCCATCGAACACTGTGTGACCCAGGGAGATGGCAATAATGCCAATTATTGCTGCAAGTGTCGATAAGGAATCATTTAGGCTCTCAAGCAAGACTGTTCTGTTTATAATTCCCTTTCTTCTATAATAAAGAACAGCCGCAAATAGCAAAAGAGCTAAGACCAAGATCTCTGCGAATAGAGCAATCTCTAAATTTGAATAGTTTTTAATCGGGTTTAGGATTTTATTTATTCCTTCTCTGAAGAGTTCGAAGGCTAAGACGGTGATGAATGCAACTGACATTGTGAGCGAAGCAATGTTCTTTATAGCGCCGTGTCCCATCGGATGCAGTTCGTCTGCGCTTTTTTCAGAAGCTTTTGAGGCCATGGCCAACAAGATCAGGAGCAAGATATCCACGACAGAATGCAGAGAATCTGCGAGTACTGCTGTGGTGTTGGAAAAAAGGTATGCGACCAACTTTATAGCCAAGGTTATAAAGTAGATCGCAAGGATCGCTTTCATAGCCTTTTTGTAAACTCTGATGGCAATTTCAGAACGCTTGCGAGACCTATCAGGTTGTTCTTAGAGATGCTTCCATCCGCTATCTCTTTGAGAACTTCTTTGGCGTTGAAAGCAATTCCAAGCCCCGCTTTTTCGATCATGATCCTGTCATTTGCACCATCGCCGACCGCAACGACGTTCTCGATTTTTATTCCTTCCTTCTTAGCGATCTCCTCAACGATCCTTGCTTTCTCTTCTGCGTCGATTATTCTTCCAACCACTCTTCCGGTAAGCTTTCCATCCACAATTTCAAGTTCATTCCCGAATGCATAATCTATTCCGAGTTCTTCTTTTATCCTATTCGTGAAATACGTGAAGCTTCCGCTTACAACTGCTATTTTGTATCCCGCTCTTTTCAGGGCGGAGATGAGCTCTTTTGCCCCTTCTGTAAACTCAACCCTCGAATAAATTCTTTCAAGCACTTCAACCGGAAGACCCTTAAGAAGCCTTACTCTCTCCTGCAAGGCATCTTTAAAGTTCATCTCTCCATTCATCGCCTTTCGAGTTAGTTCTTTCACTTCTCTTTCTACCCCTGCCTCTCTTGCGAGTTCGTCGATGATCTCTGCCTCGATTAATGTTGAGTCCAAATCAAAGACGATCAGCCTTTTTTCCTTAGACGATGATTCGTAATCTTGAACAACAATATCGAGCCCAAGCCTCTCCCCCTCTTTCAAAAGCTCCCTTCTCAGCTTAACAAGATCTGCATTGCCTATATCCACGAGAAACTCTATAGAGATCAGCTTGTCTCTCGCGGTCAAATTCGTTCTCTCAATGTTTATCCCAAAATTCAGCAACAATCCAGTTATGTCGCGGACTATTCCGACTCTATCTCTTCCAAGAACGTTGATCACGTAAAGTTTCTTCTCTCTTTTTTGTTTTCTTTCAAAGGGGCTGAGTGTGATCTTGACACCGAGCTCTTCACCAAGCTTGCGAAGTTCTTTTTCTACGCATTCCAAATCTCCCGCTTCAGCGACGATGAACATCGCAAAGATTCCCTGCAAAACTGTCTGCTCTATATCAACTATGTTGGCATTACAACTCGCCAAGGCCTTAGCGACTGCATGAACCAATCCCGGCCTGTCCTCTCCATGAACGGAAACCGCAATTAGCACACTCAAACTAACCTTCGATTTTTAATAGTATTGCGAAAAATCTGTTGATCTCGTAAAGCGGGGCTTTTGCTCTTCCAATTCCACCGCAACCAACAGTTGGGCTTATCAAACCGGAACCTTTAAGTTCAGAAATTAAAGTGCCCGGCTCCCTTCCATGTTTCATAGCGATGTCCACAATCTCCTCTCCGCAAATTATTAGATCCTTAGCTTTTTCAACGATCTCTCTAAAGATCTCCGCAAATTCTTCTGGCCTAGTCTCACCTATCGCTTTGAAATACTCCTCTATAGCCCTCTTCCAGTCTCTTCCAAATTTGAAATAGTATCGCACGATATAGGGGATCTCCATGTCTGAGCCAAACTGCCTTGAGATCCAGGCAAGGGAATCTCCCTTAAGCGGAACCGCAAGCCTCAAAAATTCCAATTCGAGCATGGTTTCATAGTCAAACTCCTTCCATGGAATTATTCCTGACTCCGAGTATTTTTCTACCAGATATAGGAGCTTTTCGTCTAAAAAATCAATTAATCCATCATCATCAGAGCGTGATATGGGCAAACCTTCACGCATGCCATACACCCGTTGCACTTCTCCGGATCTATTTTTACAACCTTACCGCTCTCCCTTATTATTGCATTTGGCACAGGGCACACTCGATCGCAACTGCCACAACCCTTACAGCTTAGTACTGCGATCTGCAAGGAAATCCCTCAAAAATTTCCTAACCTTTTCGCAAAAAATGTTCAGCGTAGATTCTATTTCCTTTGCAACCGACTCCTTTGGCACAGCCCTGTAAACAAAGTAATACCCTCCCGCTGGCAGTATCCTCTTTTCTCTGTAGATCAATCCCGCAAGAAGAAGTCTTTGAATCGAACGGTAAACTGAATTTTCCTTTTTGCCCAAAAAAGAGCTTAGTTCTTCAATTTTTTCGAGACCTCCAAGTATTGCCTCATATACTTCTACATCTTGTGGGTTTAGGCCAAAGAAGCATTCAAACAAGCTGTTGCAATCCATTGAATTCGAGATCTGCTTTAAAGAAATCATATACTAAGGGCCTTTTCTATCTCCTCCCTCACCATACTCTCCGGCATCGCCCCAACAAACCCGCCTACGATTTCGCCATTCTTGAAGAAAAGAACTGTTGGAATGCTCGATATACCATATTCGAAGGCAAGCTCTTGATTTTCGTCAACATTTATCTTGTAGAACTCTACGTCTCTGTACTCCTTTGAAAGCTTTTCAAGCACTGGGCTCAGATATCTGCAGGGCATGCACCAGTCCGCGTAGAAGTCAACAACAACCAGCTTCTCTCCTTTTATCAAATTCAGGAATTCCTTCTCGTCGATTTTTTTCATCTTCATCACCAAGGTTAAATAGACTTCGCGATTAATAAGTTTTCATCGGTTTTTACAAAACCGTAAAAATCAGTCTGCATATATCGAAACGATGTCACCGTCGCAAAGGACGTGGTCCAATCCAACCCTTTGCCCTTCAAACCTAACTGATTTACCCCAAACCCGCGCATAGCGGAATTTGTCAACAAAATCTCTGTGGAGTTTTCTGCAAACGTCTTCAACTCTCGCTCCTTTCCTTAGAACCATCGGCTTCTCGGAAACTTTTTCACCAGGTGGCTTCAAATAGATGTTAATGAAGTCAAGCTTTCTGTATATCTCCTCTTTCAGCTTTTCAAGGTTTATCTTCTTTTCTGCAGAGATCTTGATACCCTCAAAATCAACATCCATGAGATCGATCTTGTTCACGACCACCACTGAGGGTATGTAAACACGATTTCCAGCTAAGACATCTATTAGCCTGTCCAAGCTTGCATCTTCTCGAAATAAAACTTCCGCGTTGTGGATCCTGTATTCCTTCATGATTTCTGCGATCGTCCTCTCATCAACAGACAGAGGAACTGTAGAGCTGACCTTTATACCCCCTCTTTCCGTTTTTTTGATGACGATGTCTGGCGGTTTCTGATCCAGCCTTATCCCTCCTTCGTAGAGCTCCTTTCTGACGATCTCGATTGTCTCAAGCCTGAAAACGTCTGCCACGATCACGATCAAATCCGCAGTCCTTACAGCTGAAATCACCTCTTTACCCCTACCTCTACCGCTTGCAGCACCCTCAACAATTCCCGGCATGTCTATTACTTGAATGGTGGCATTTCTGTACTCCATAACCCCCGGAACAGGTTTTTTCGTCGTGAAATCGTATTCAGCTACCTCACTTTTTGCTCCAGTCAGAGCATTCAAAAGCGTGGATTTGCCTACAGAGGGATATCCGACAAGAACAACAGTCGCGTCGCCTTCTTTCTTTATCGAAACCGCTTGCCTTGCACCTTTTGCCTTCTCCTTTTCAAGCTCCTCTCTTAGTCTCGCAAGCTTCGCTTTCAGCCTGCCAACATGGTGCTCGGTCGCCTTGTTGTATGGAGTTCTTTTTATCTCCTCCTCGAGCTCTCTTATCTGCTGTACCAGATCCACGAAAAATTGGCGGGATATGGAATTATAAAAGTTCCTCAATGGTTCAAGTTATCGCTTACAACTGTAACGCCACCCTTCATCGAAAATGTGAGCTTTGCTATGTAGTTGTGGTAGGCTATAAAGGAGTCCTCGCTCTTTATGATCTCGATGAAGACGTCGTGAAATGTGAGAAGCTCGTCTGGAACCTTTCCAACGATCGCTGTAATCAGAATTCCCCTATCTATTTCAATTAGTGCCTTAATTCCCTTTGAAATATCGTGGCCGTAAATCGGTAGAAAATTTACGCCGAAGGAGATCACCAGCCGGTCTTCGGGAATAAAGCTTTTTATGTCTGCAATCTCGTCTAAACTTAGCCGGTCTAAACTCCTAAGATACATGCAGTCCTTTTCAGCAGCTATGATGATAGCGTCTCCAGACTTTGGAAATCCGTATTTTTTAGCGAAGTGATTAATTCGCTCAATCGCCGCGTCTGTCCACAGGATCCAGAATAACTCGCCAAATTTTTCGGATAGCCAAGAAGAGACCGTGTAGAAGCTGTGTATATCTGGAAAGGAGATCAGTATCTTGTCCCCTTCTTCCGCTGTTTCAAGAATGCTTTGGATAATTTTCATAGGGATGACTTGGAGTGTAGATAAATAAAAATTTTTCCTATACTATTAAAATTTCTTTTTTGTAATTACAGTTCATTCCATCGCCTCTTGCCATAAGCTTAACTCTGCTTCAAATTTCCAGAACTTTAGCGGGCAAGTTTTTTAAATCTTCGTGGGAACTTTGCGTATGGAAGAAATTCTCAAGAAGATTACAGATTACAAATGGGAGCTGAGCAAGGATTACAAAAAGGGAATGAGAGTTCCCGCCTACTTTTACATAAGCAGGAAGTTGATGAAGGATCTTGAGAAGGATGCTGTCGAGCAAGCCGCAAACGTTGCAACGATGCCCGGAATAAGGCTCGCATCTCTCGTCATGCCCGACGTTCATGTGGGCTATGGCTTCCCGATCGGTGGTGTCGCGGGTTTTGATCTTGAGGAAGGCGTAATCTCGCCGGGAGGAGTTGGATTCGACATAAACTGTGGTGTTAGACTGCTTCGGAGCAATCTGAAAGTCGATGAAGTGAAACCAAAGATCAAAGAGCTGATAGATACTCTGTTTGTTGCAGTTCCTTCTGGAGTTGGTAGCGAGGGCAAGATCACGCTAAAAGACAAAGAGCTAGACGAGATCTTCATATCGGGAGCAAAGTGGGCGCTCGAGAATGGTTACGGTGTTGAAAAGGATTTGGAGCGATGCGAGGAAAATGGAGCGATGCCGGGAGCGAGGGCTGAGGTTGTGAGCAGGAGAGCAAGGGATCGCGGAAGAACACAGCTTGGAACACTTGGCAGTGGAAATCATTTCCTCGAGGTGCAGTATGTTGAGAAGATTTACAATCCCGAAGTTGCCAAAGTCTTTGGGCTTGAAGAAGGCACTGTGACCGTGATGATCCACTGCGGAAGCAGAGGCTTAGGCCATCAGGTCTGCACGGATTTTCTTGAGGTCCTTGATAGAGCTGTGAAGAAGTACAACATCTCTCTTCCCGACAGACAGCTCGCATGCGCGCCAATAAAAAGCAGGGAGGGAGAGGATTATTTTGCGGGAATGGCTGCAAGCGCTAACTTTGCATGGTGCAACAGGCAGATCATAGCGCATTGGGTCAGAGAAAGCTTCAGAAAGGTATTCAAGATGAGCGAAGATGAACTCGGCCTTGACGTAGTTTACGATGTTGCGCACAACATAGCGAAGATCGAGGAGCACAGGCTTGATGGAAAAAAGGTCAAGGTTTGTGTCCACAGAAAAGGGGCAACAAGAGCCTTCTCAGCCAATCGCATTGAGGTTCCCACTGCCTATCGCGATGTTGGTCAGCCCGTGCTCATACCCGGAAGCATGGGGACACCAAGCTATGTTCTCGTTGGCACAGAGAAGGCGATGGAAGAGACATTCGGAAGCACCTGCCATGGAAGTGGAAGAGTTATGAGCAGAGCGGAGGCAAAAAGAAAGCTTAGAGATGGTGTAGTCAGGCAGAATCTCGAAAAGAAAGGCATATATGTGCGATCCGCAGAGAAAGGTTTGCTCGCTGAAGAAGCGCCAGAAGCCTATAAGATAAGCGATGACGTGGTCGATGTTGTGCACAGAGCGGGAATTTCAACCCTCGTCGCCAAACTCATTCCTCTTGGCGTAACAAAGGGCTAATTTTATTACGAAATTCCATAATTTTTATCTGCCAAAGTGCTAGCGATGACAAGATTTTTAGCGATAAGAAAGATTGCCCAGGAGTGAGCTGAATGAATTCTGGGTGGACGAAAACTCTGAGTGCGGATGTGTTTAAGGATTCACTCGTAGTTGAGTGCATTGGAGCGGTTGATGAGGCAAATTCGTTCATAGGGCTCGCAAAAGTTTTTGCAAGTAAGGAAGACGTTAGGGCAATTCTGAAAGAGATTCAGAAAAAGCTCTTCAGAATTTGCGAGGAGTTTGCGATGGGAAGAAAGATCACGGAAAAAGAGCTTGAGTGGATAAATTCGGAGATAAAGAAGCTCGAAAATGAGGTTCCAAAGATGAAAAGCTTTGTAATTCTTGAAAAAGATCCCGCTACTGCCTTTCTCAGTGTTGCAAGAGCCATTGTGAGAAGAGCGGAAAGAAGAGCTTTCACTCTGTATCGAAATGGATTGGTCTCACAGAACTCTGTGGAATGGTTGAACAGACTGAGCCACCTTCTTTACCTTCTGACGCTGAGAGAGGGAGAGGAATTCGAAGAGGTGCATTTTTAAATGTTTGTAAGAAAGAGGGACGGAAGGCTGGAGGAATTCAGCAGAGAAAAGCTGATCAGGACTCTATTAAGAGCGGGTCTGAGCGAGGAAAATGCGGAATTCGTAGCTGAGGAGGTGGAGAGAAGAATTTACGACGGAATTTCTACGGATGAAATTCTCGAGATCGCAACTCAGATAATGGGGAAGTATTCAAAGAGGGCTTCAAGGGTTTACGGACTTAAGTCCTCTCTCCTCCGCCTCGGACCAGCGGGCTACAGATTTGAGAAGTTCGTGTCTTCTTTGCTGAGGGAATTCGGTTATAAAACTACCACGAACCAGATGATCGAGGGGAAATGCGCTTTGCATGAAATAGACGTTATAGCGGAAAAGGAGGGAAAATATCTCATAGAGTGCAAGTTCCATAATACTCCAATTTACACCGGGCTGAAAGACGTTTTATACTCTCATGCCCGTTTTCTCGACATAATAGAAGCGGGAAAGGAATTCGATGCGATGTGGCTTTTCACAAACACGAAGTTTTCGAGCGAAGCGATAAAGTATGCAAACTGCAGAGGTTTACTGCTGACTGGCTGGAGATATCCTGAAAATGAGGGCATAGAGTTCATGCTCGAGTCGAAGAAGCTTTATCCGATAACCGTGCTCAACCTGAAAGATTTCGAGATCGAGCAACTGCTAAAAGAAGGATTTGCATTCTGCAAAGATCTGGTGGCAAATTCAGTAAAAGTCAGGGAAATTCTTGGAAAAAGAGCGGATAGTATTCTGGAAGAGGCAGAACTAGTTCAGAAGGGTTGATCAGGAAACTAAGTTTGCTGAAAGAAATCCGAGGATCGCTCCAGTGTTTATGAATGGAAGGCCCGCATGAGCGCCTTTTCTTTTCTCCATCAGACATAAAAGCAGTATAAGTCCTAAGAAGCCACCTAAAATTGTGATAAGGGCTGAAAGCTTTATGAATGCAATTTCTGGAGAATTTGTGAACTTCTGAGCGGAAACAGCCAATATGGCCGGAATAACGACATCTCCCACCCCCATCAGCATCTTTTCCTGCCCCTTGGGAATTACAAAGACCATTGGAGCATTTATTTTCGTCACAGATTCTGCAAGGCTCAGCATGTGCTTTGTTTTGTATACGGAGATAGCATCGTAGACTGCGAGGATAGAAAGCAAGACGATCACGGGCAAAGGCTTAAGGCTGATTCCAAACATGGCAGAAATTCCCACCGCGAGAAGAAAGGCTGAAATGTTTAGAAGAACCCAGTGAGGTTTTTTTATCAGCATGACAGTGATCAGAATTGCAACAAATATGGCAAAGACGTCAAGAAATGGAATTAGGACATAAAAGATCGAGACCAGCGTTAGCATATAGATAATCCCCGCTAAGAACTTCTGGGATCTGGCAAGCAAAATGACAAGCGCGGTGAATACCAGAATGAGGGCAAAGTAAAGAAGGGAATTTGAAACATCTTCAGGATTCTCAAAGACGAACATTCCAGCGGATTCGTAGCTTCGAATTGAAAAAACCGCAAGGAGGTTTGCAAGGAGAAAAATGATTGCGAATAAAAACCTCAATCAACCACCTTAAGCCTGAGCTTTGCATTCTTCGCTTTCGCAATCTTAAGGCTTTTTCCAGCTTCCTTATCCTTTCGGACTTTTATTATTCCCTTTCCGCTCACGAGTGCGGAGAAGAGATATTCGCCATCTGCGTATACCTCGACAGTTCTCCCTTCAAGCCCTTCAGCGTAGAGTATATAGTATTTGTCGGTTTCCTCGATTCTGACCTCTGATATCTCTGACTCCTTTGGAACCACGTCTATTGACACCTTCAGCTCGTCTTCGAGGCTTTTTATTCTCTTCCCCTTCTTTCCCAGAAGCTTCGGGATCTGACTTTCCGGAACCTTCACCACCGCCCTTCTTCCTGAAATCATGACCTCAAAGTCGTCCAAAAACTTGGAGATCTTCTCTTCCACAGCCCTTTTCAGCTTTTCATCACTTTGAACTGGCATCACAACGACCTGCTCGCCAAAGGTATAGATCTCGAACTCCACTCTTTTGCTCTCAAAGTCCTTTACCTCTATAACCGGTCTTGCGAGATCCGCTTCGAACATACCCGAAGGAACCTTAACAGTGAATTCGAGCTCGTAAACCTTCAAGATCTTCCCCGCCTCGATGAAGATCACGGTATCGACTACCTGCGGAATGATCCCGAGCTCCACTCTGCCGATCATCCTTTGCACAGCATCTATCGCTCTTGTCGCGTGCGTTACACCGATCATTCCAACCCCTGCGAGACGCATGTCCGCAAAGACTTGGAAGTCGGAAGTCTTTCTCAGCTCATCGTAGATCGTGTAATCAGGTCGAACGAGAAGGAGAATGTCTGAAGTCAGGGTCATGTCTCCTTCAAGCGGAGCGTACTGCGTGATCTCATCCCGAACCATCAGGTCTCTCGGACTTTCCATCGTCTTTACGACGTAACCATGCTCGAGCAGGTAATTTGCAACGCTTGCAGCGAAGGTTGACTTTCCAGCCCCCGGGGGACCAGCGATAAGAATTCCGCGCTGTCGCTCAACGATTCTCCTTTTAAGCTCCTCGCTTACACCATACTCGTCAATGTCAACCTTTGCTATCGGCCTAACCGCGGTGATCTCCATTTTGTCAGAAAATGGTCTCTCCGCGATCGCGATTCTAACATCCCGAAGCTGAACAACCGTTGCACCCTTACGCTCTATCTCTATACTGCTCTCCTCGTCCTGTTTTGCAGCTTCTATGATCTCATCCGCTATCTCCGAGAGTTCATCGTAACTCATTGGCGTATCTCTCAGCTTTTCCAACTTCAATGCCCCGATCTTCCCTCTTTTTGCATAAGGTGGCACCCCTTCGCGAAGGTGAACGCTTGCGGTGTCCGGAGTGAAAAATTTCATGATCTTCGTATCTTCTGGCCTGATGACTCTTGGCTTTACGTATATTGTTTCGATTCCCTTTATCTTTGCTATTAGACTCTGGACCTTGTCAGAAGTCACCAGAACCGCATTACTCGTCTTGGCGACTTCTCTTATAATGTTATCTATTTCTCCACCCTTTGCAAGCTTTATATCGTCAATGCTCGGCCTTCTTCCTGTGAATTCAACCTTTATGCCTTTGTCTTTTGAAATTCGAATTATTTTTTCAATTTCTGCAAGACCTCTGAACCCGCTAATCCGCCCAAAGTTCGCCTGAGCCTCGAGTTCCGCAACAACTGCTTCGGGAATTATGATCTCCTCTATCTGTTCTGCAATTAATATTCCATCGAATGTCTTTCCTTCTTCCAGCATTTTTGAAATTCCACCTGCGACGATTATGCTCGTATCAGGAACTATTCTCATTCTCCAACCTCCTGAAAAAGCAGGTTCTATTCCCCGTATGACATGCATTTCCCTTTTGCTCTACCAAATAAAGCAATGCGTCGCAGTCGCAGTCAACTCTGATCTCGACGAGCTTCTGCGTGTTTCCACTGCTCTCGCCTTTCATCCAAAGCTCGTTCCTGCTTCTGCTCCAGTAGTGAGCGTAACCAGTTTCCAGACTCTTTCTTATTGCAAGCTCATTCGCATATGCGAGCATAAGCACTTCTTTAGTGTGCACATCTTGAGCGATCACCGGAATAAGCCCATCCCTGAACTTCAGCTTTGAGAGATCCATGATCTTTAAGAGTTCAATTACCTTAAAAGCCTTTACTTTGACTTGAGAACCTCATCCTGATCTTGCAGAAAGAACAGACTTCTCCGCTCGAGATCTCTCCACAAATAGAGCAGTATCTTGTCTCCATTGGCTTCCTATCCCTGTTTAAAAGACCTCTTACAAAATTTTTCGTAAATCCTGGCTTTCTTAGTTCGATATCGTAGACTATTTCCTTCCATTCCGGCTTCGGGGCGTATGGACACTCTCCGGACTTGAAGGGAATACCCTTTATGATCGTATAGAGCATGTTCTCCTTCTCGCTAATCTCAAAAAGTGGCCGTGCTTTTGCAACGACTTTGGCATCGAATGGCTCAATTCTTGGAAGGAGCTTCTCAGCGAATGCCTGCTGATTTCCCGCAATGTTCTTCAAATAGAAGGAAGCAATGTCTTCAGCTGTGTGACCGGTTGCAACAACTTCAAAGCCATTTTCTCTTGCAAATCTGTTCATGATGTATCTTTTCGCATTCCCGCAAATAGAGCATACTCTTCCCCTCACCTGAGGGATCGTGAAACCGTATTCCTTTAGCTCAACCACGTTGAGCTTTGCGGAGAGAATTCTGGAAAGTTCTTCAACCTTTTCTTTTGATTCTCTCGAATAATCGCCAATGCCAAGATCGATGTAGAGCATTTCAAATTCAAAGCCAAGATCACTCAGAACGGAAGCCATTGCGGAGCTATCCTTTCCACCTGAAACCGCCAAAAGAATTTTCTCCTCTTTCTTCAAAATTTTGTATTTATTTATCGATCTCTCCACGAGCCTTCTGTAAAAATCCAAATAGCAATCTCCGCAAAGTGAAAGCCTATAGGCTCTCAAACTCGTTACCGCCCTCTTACCGCATTTTTTGCACTTCATAGTCCCAGCAGTTTTAAGTTAGGAACGAGGATCATCAGTGCCAATGAGAAGAAGATGAAGAATGCAAAAAATTTGGCAACATTCATCGAAATTTTTTCCGCTTTCTCGCCAAGCTTTCTCGAAATAAGTGCGGAGAATGTTTCGTGAAAAACCCTTCCACCGTCAAGCGGGATCGCTGGTAAGCAATTGAAGAGGCCGACCCAGAGATTGATCCAAGCGATCCAGTAGAAGGAATTTAGTAACCAGAATATGTAGGGAGGATTATCGAAGAAGATCTCCATTCCCGTGAATCCCTGGAATGCGAATGGTAAGGAAATAAGGATCAGCCATCCAGCAGGTTCTTTCAAGGATTCTGGGATCGCCTTAAGGTTCTGAAGGACCTCTTTAGAGTTGTAGAAGTTAAGACCACCTACTGACTCCCATTGACTTACGTAAACACCCATGAATGCTCTCCCATTCTTATCAGCGAGAGTTAAATTGAATATCATGAATTCTCTAAGCTCAGGGTCGTATGTTTCCACTGATATTTCCTGCCCAGGTCTTTTCTTCTGCATCTCCTTATTAAAATCAACTGCATTTCTTATTGGAACACCATCGATCCTTGTGATCATCATTCCTCCCTTTATGCCCGCAATTTCAGCTGGAAAAGTCAGGTTATCTTCTCTGTATAACCCCAGAAGCTTTACCCCTTTAACCCCTAAGAAAGCTACCGTATGCCTTCCGGAATCGTTTTCTAAAACTGCAAAGTTCATTCCTGGATTTATCAGCGACTCAAATTCATTTTTGACTTCAAAACCGTTCAGCTCTACAACTCTCCCGATAAATTTTCCGCTGTCGTCAACGATGCTTATTGTGGGATTCAAGACAGAAAGGCAGTTGAAGAATGCAGAAAATGCAAGCAATGCAACGATGAAGTTGCTGACTACTCCAATTGAGAATACCCTGGTCCTGGAGATTCTTCTTACGTTCTTGTCTAAAAGTTCTCCTTCGTCTGGCTCTGCAAATGCCCCTATTGGTACCAGTGCCAGAATCAGCCCGAGAGACTTTACCTTTATCCCCTCCACTCTGCAGAGAATCGCGTGGCTGAGCTCATGAACAACCACTGCAACGATTAGCCCGATCAGCCCCCAGACGAGGGGGATGAAAGGATTAACGCCAGGTATCAGCAACGCAGCCTGCGGACTCGTGAATTCCGAAGGTTCGGGAGGAGATCTCAGCATTATGTAGTCCGCAACGATCACAAGAATAAGCATGAAAAACATGCCGAAAAACACAGCGATCAAGCCCACATCCGCAATTATTCTCCAGAATCTCTTCGCCTTTGAGATTTTTTCAACCGCATTCAGCCCTCTCTTTGTTCTGATCATCAGAATAGGACCATAGTTTTTCATCCCGTATTTTTCGAGAGTTCCCGCTTTGTTTAGGATCTCAATAAACATCCAGTAAAGCAGAAACAGGATCAGTAACCAGAGCATTAAAGTATATCAATTTGGGAGAATAAAAAGGTTTTCAAGTGTACTCCTTAACAATTTCCACAAGAATCTCTCCCTTTCCACCTGAGGGCTTCGCAATGGTTCTACCGCAGATCAAACATTTTACCAACGTAGAGGGGTGATCGAAAATTACCTGCTCGTGCTCGCAGTCTGGACATTTAACGCGAATGAACTTGCTCTTTGGCATTCGATCACCTCTCTATGAGCTCAAACCTCTTTGCCCTCCAGGTCGGTCTCGTGTGGGCCTTCTTGCAGACCGTGCAACGATACCTTATATTCACTCTCTTGGTAGGCTTATCTCCTCCAGGAACCTTGCTGAACTTTCCGAGATTGCCAACCTTTCCCCTTCTTCTCTTCTGCCTGTTGATCCATTTGAGCTGGCTTGGCTTACCCTTGCCAACTTTCTCGACTTCGTGAAGCGTGTGCTTCCTGCAAACTCTGCAATATGTCATAACCTTCTTTGGGTATCTCATTTCATTTCACCTCGATCCTTTCTGCAATCCCACTTTTTACGAGCACTTCAGCATTTTCAGCTGGTAGAGTAGCGACATCTTCCTTTCTCAATTTATATCTTTTTCCATCAACTCCAAGGATCTCCACATCCTTCTTGATTCGGACAAGCATTCTCTCAACTCTTTCTTTCTTGGCCTCAAAAACCTTCATCTGAAATTCCCTGATCTTATCTACGAGCGTTTTGAAAAATTCTCTCTCCAAGGGGCTCATGTTCTCTTCGCTGAAACCAACCTCCTGTCCGCAAACCTCTGCCCAAGCTGCGTTTATGATCTTTCCAGTTCTGAGCTCAAAAAGTTTTCTCTGCAAACGCTTCAATGTTTTAATTTCGTCTTCAGTTCTTTCATCATCTTCTTTCTTTTCTTCGAGTTCTTCAATTCTCTTCCTTATTTTTTCATAAATACTCTCATCGAGTTTTGTGAGCTGAGTTCGGTTTTTCTCGATAAGCGTGAGGAGTTCTTCGATCATATGCTTTAGTCTCTCTGGACACTTTAAACATTACTTAAATTCGATGATTTGTATATTTCATACATTAAAATAGCACTTGCTACAGATAGATTTAGAGACCCCACTTTCCCACATCCAGGGATTCTCACGACTTCGTCACAAAGTCTTTTCAATCCCTTGGAAATGCCCTTGTCTTCTCCACCAACAACGAGAGCTAAAGGTGGCTTCATTGACATCTGCCTAAGATCCTTTCCGTCTAGATCCGCTCCCAATACATATAAGCCGAGTTCCTTTAGTTTTCTCACTGCATTGGCCAGATTTTCCTCACTTGCAATCTTGATGTGAAACACAGCCCCCATCGACGCTCTGACAACCGCTTCGCTAACCTGAGCGGACCTTCTTTTTCTGATCAAAATGCCCGCACAGCCAAAGAATTCTGCACTTCTTATGCAAGCACCAAGATTTTGGGGATCGTTAACATTGTCGAGAACTAAAATGAAGCTGTTATCCATAATTGCCTTTTTAGCCAAGTCTTCGAGTTTTGAATAACTTATCGGACTGACTTCTGCACAGATACTCTCGGATATCCTTTTTCTGTATACAGGGATCTTCAATTTTTTAGCGCGCTCAAGTATTTCTCTGATCTTTGGACTGTCTGAGCTGTAGTAGATCTTCAAAACTTTTCCCGACTTCAAGGCCTCAAGAACACTATTAGCTCCGCATATCCTCATAAGACCACTTGTTGTTGCTCCACCAACCGACCCGAGATCATGCTTTTCACCCGGGTGTGAGAGGTGGAGCATTATTAGTTTTCAGGAAAATTAAAAAACTTTCTGCTAAATTTAAAAACCGCTCTACTGATTTTTGAAGGTGGAGATCGAAACTCTGAGACTTGATGTCCCATTTGAAAAACCTGATTTCGTTTACGTTTACTTTTTGGACTCAGAAGTTATGATCGATGCTGGATTCTGCTCTAAGGAGCATGCTGATAAAATTTCAGAATTTGGACCAAAAATAGCACTCGTTACTCATCATCACGTCGATCACGTCGGCTATCTATTCTTTTCGGAAATCGATGCCTATATGCACCCGATCGAAAGGGAGCTGATATACCTGTATGAAAGCCCTCAATTCTTTCTAAATCAACAGTTCGAAATCTGTGAAATATATGGAGTGCCAGAGGAATACGTAAGGACGCTTGAGCTCATATCTTTTCTAAAGCTGAAACTTCATGCAAAAGTTCACGAGATACAGGGAGGCATTGGACGTCTTAAAGCCATCCATGTCCCCGGACACACCGCAGGCCATACTTGCTTCTTCGTCGACAATGCGCTTTTTTCTGGCGACGCAATTCTGAGCGACACGACTCCGAATTTGGGCTTATACTTAAACTATCAATACGGGCTTGAAGATTACCTTTTGGCGCTTGAAAAGCTGAAAAGCATGGAAATCGAGGTGATATATCCCGCTCACGAAAGGAGAATTTACGACGTTTCAGGCAGAATTGAATATTTAAAAGAGCATTATTTGCAAAGAACCGCTGAGGTTCTCGAAATTCTCGGCGATGAGCCAATGAGCGTGGAGAGCATTGCGAATGAGATTGACTGGAGCCAGGGTAAATACGAGAGCCTGAGTCCATTTGACAAATACCTTGCAATACTTGAAACTCTTTCCTATCTCAGATTCCTGAGGAAAAGGGGATTGGTCCGGGAGGTTAGAAGTCCAGTAAAATTTATAAAAGTCACTTATCCCAACCAAAAAGTAGATCTCTGAGCCTCTCAGATTCGATCCAAGCTTTTTCAAGGTCAGAAAGGAGGTCGATTACTGTATCTATACAGTTTATCACTCTCTCATTCGTGTCACCTTTAAACTCGTCACTAAGCTCGCAGTAAACCCTTGCAACTGTTAAGGGATTTCTAATTTTATCCACAAGATGCGCTATCAACAGTATGTTCTTTTCAAGCTGTTCCAGCAGCTTCTTTCTCTCAGTAATATCTCTTGCAATTCCGTGAATTGCAACAACTTCTCCATCTTTGATTATAGGATGAGAAATGATCTCAAGCCAGATTTCTCTTCCATCTTTAGCTCTGCAGAGAATTTCATACGGTCCTACAAATTTCTTACTTTCTAAAATCTCCTTTAATTTCTCTTCTGCGATTTTCCGGTATTTGGGATCAACTACGTCCCAAAATTTAACACCTAAGCTCGACTCATAACCAAAAAGCTCTAAAGCTTTCCTGTTGATCTTCAAAATATCCCCATTCAGGTCATGGATGTAAAGAATGTCATTTGCGTTCTCCCAAAGATATTCATACTGATTGAGGGCTTCTTCAATCTTTTTGCTCCTTCTTCTGACTTCTCTACCAAGCAGGATGTTGCCGAATATCAGAAGACAGATGACGAGTGCTCCAGCTAAAGCAAGCTGATAGATCCATGAGGGAATTATTTCAGACTTTACACCAAACCACTTTTCCAAAGATTGGTAGTAAATCGAACCGCTGTCAGCCTTCATTTCAGAGACGTGTCTGTCGATGATTGAGAGTAATTCCTTGTTCTTTGATGCGAATCGCAGGCTTATGGGAGAGAATATAACGTTTGTAATTTCCAGACCGTAATCTTTTGCATAAAGCGAGCCGTAGATCCTCGAAACAATTCCAGCATCTGCCAAGCCATCTCTTACAGCTTTAAGCACGTCTTTGTATTCTCCTTCCAATTCCAAGATCTCGCAGTTGAGCTCAAATGCATTTGAAAGTTTCTTGAAACTCTCCGTGTAAACATCACCCAGAAGTCCAGCAACCCTCAAACCTTTCATTTCCAGAATTGAGTTGTATCTATCCTTCGAAACGATCAATCCCCAGTTTGAAAGGATCGTTTCATTTGTGAATTTGTAAAGCTTTTCTCTTTCCTCAGAATAAGCTATCGCAGTCATCAGATCGATCTCTCCATTCTCAAGTTTTCTGAGCAGATTTGGGAAGGTATCGTAGACGTAGATTATTTTCCAGCCCTCCTTTTCCGCGATGTGTTCGATCAGATCTATATATAAGCCCTCATATTTTGAATCCTGTCTGCTAACCAGCGGGGGATTATCGTACACACCCACCTTAACTTCGAGAGCAAAACTTGGGAGTATGAGCATTAGCAACGCAAAGATGATCAGAGATTTCATTAAAAATAATTGTGATTCCGTCTATATATACTTGCCTTTCCATGGATTTTTCAGACCAAACGAGAAGAAGACTTAAAAAGGTCTGGAGTATCTTTGCTTCATGGCTGAAATAACTTTGTATGGTATCACGACTTGTCCGCACTGCAAGAGGACTTTAGAGTATTTAAAGATGGTAAAGGCGGATTTTGATGTTGTATGGGTCGATAAAATTGAAGGTGAAGAGAGGAAGAAGGTGATCGAGAAAATTTACAGCATTTCGAAGAGCTATTCGGTGCCACTGGTTGTTAAGGGTGAGAAATGGGTTTTGGGCTTTAACAGAGATAAAATCGATGAATTGCTCAAAAGCTAAAGAAATTATCAGAGAAGCTTCACTTCTCTTATGGATTTCTCCCAATCCTCTTTTGTCCATTTAAGCTGACTTACTGGGACTAAATATCGTTCTTCTCTGACCGTCCCCAATGAAAAATTGCAATATCGGTTGGAACAGAACATTTGACCATGATCCCCTAATCGTATCCCGTGTCCACTTCTGCCCACTCCTGATAGCGTAGGCGAAGTCTTTATACTAACTCTTAAAGGAATCTTGTTTCCGTTTAGATCCACGAGATAAGCTTCTTCCGAGGCACAAGTTAGGCAACCCATATGGAAGCATGACAAAATGAACTTTTTGAACAAAAGCTTAAATAACTTCTCGGATTATTATTAGTTGGTGGGCTAGGCTGGGGGACTCGGCGTCCCCTGTAACCCGAAACCGTCGATATGCGGGAGCCGAAGCCGAGGGAAGGTCCGCATGTCTGCAGTTTGCTGGGCAATGCGTTTCCGTAGAGTCCTCGTCCTGGAGGGTCGGCGGTTACCGCGGGCTTCTTGGAGGAGAGGTTCGCGGTATTTGTCGGGGGCACCGGCTGAGGCCCGGAAGGGAGCAAGCCTACCCCGAACGACCGGCGCTTCTGGGGGTGCGGGGAGGAGGAGTGCATTGCTCAGCACTGCAGAAACAGCGGATCGACCCGAGGCGCGCCCACCACTAATCTTTTCTCACTTTTCCCCTTGCAAGAGACGCGAAGACACCGAAAACGCAGAGTACAGCGGATATCGTAAAAGAAATCTTAACCGCAACCAAGAAATCTGGTAGAACTTCCGGTATCCTCGATTTTCCAAGCAGAAGCGCGAAGATCAGAGTAACAATGCCCATGCTGAAAGCCTGACCAATGACACGCATTGTTGCAAGAGTTGCGGATGCAAGTCCGTAGAATCTTCTCTCGACCGAGCTCATCACTGCGTTGGTATTTGGAGACGAGAAAAGGCCGAATCCAAAGCCTATAAGGATAAGGTTCCCAATAATGAACTCCAACGGCGTATCAGCGTTTATCGTTGAGAATAGAAATAGGGAGATAGCGGTGATCCCCATACCGATCGATGCGACAATTCTTGGCTCGATTCTATCGGAAAGCGAACCTGAAATTGGGGAAAATATTGCCATGATAACGGGTTGTGCTAAGAGAACGAGTCCTGCGGACTGCGGATCGAGGTTTTTCACATACTGCAAATACAGACTCATCAGAAAGGCGACTGCAAATGTTGCCGAGTAGTTCAGCAGTGCTGCAAGATTAGACATTCCGAAAACCACGTTCTTTCGGAACATTTTAACGTCTAAAACAGGTTGTTCTGCTCTGCTCTCCAAAAATGCAAATAAAATTAAAGCCAGAACTCCACCAAATACGAGGAGGAATCCCTGAGTTTCTGGAAGATTAGAAAAGCCGTATATGAGCATGAAAAGGGAAAAAGAATACATTAAAGATCCTGGCAAGTCGAATCTTTCTCCCTTTGCTTCAGCCCACTCCTGTTTAACCTTCAAGATTGAAAAGATCGCAAAAAAGGCTACGAACAGGGGAAAGAGGAATAGAATTCTCCAACCAAAGTTTTGAGTGATGAATCCTCCAAGGATCGGCCCAAGAGATAAGCCAACGTAAACTGCGGAGGTGTTAATCCCCAGCACTTTTCCCCTCTCCTGTGGTGGATAGGCTGAGGTTAGCATTGCAACCGCAGTGCTTGCGATCATCGCTGATCCCAAGCCCTGTAGAAATCTGAAAACGACAAGAGAAGTTCCTGAGAAGGCAAGGGAGCATAATAAGGAGGAGATCGTGAATATGACCAGACCTAAAACGAAAAATCTTTTCCTTCCCTTTATGTCGCCGAGCTTTCCCATCGGAACGAGAAACATTGCGGTTGATAGCAGAAATGCGGTTGTTATCCAAGATAGGAAGATTGCATCGATCTCAAACTCTTTTTCGATGCTTGGCAGTGCAAGATTTACCGAGGAGCCCATAAAGGGTGTTAGGAAGGATGCGATGGTTGAAGAGATTAACACGAGCTTTTTCTGATCCATCTGCGTGCATTTATGGGTTTGTTTAAAAAACTTTATTGGTTTTTCCAGAGCAAAGCTTAAAATATTTGGAGATGACCAAAAAAATTGGTGATGCTGATGAGTGGTGAAGTTAACAAGATCATAACCTTATGTGGAAAAAATTGGGCCAAGATAGGGCTTGAATTCATTTTTCTCGGTGGAAAACCTGAGTGCGAGAATTGTAAGATAAAGAAGGCCTGCCTTAGGCTAAGGGAGGGCGCCAAATACAAGATTGTAGGCCTAAGAGACGGTACAGTGCAAGAGTGTGCACTTCACGAAGATGGTGTGGTCGCTGTTGAAGTCGTTGAGTTGCCGGTAATAGCTCTTGTGGATTCAAACTTGACAGAAGGGGCGAAGATGAGGTATGAGGAAAGAGTTTGCGATCACTATGAGTGCAGTATGTTCAATCTCTGCCATCCAGTGGAGCTTAAAAATGGTGAAATGGTAGTGGTGAGCAAGATCATAGGTGAGGCTCCAGATAAATGTGCCTTGGGCTTCAACGTAGTTGTTGCGGAACTTCAGAGAGAGCTAACGCAGTAAAGGCTTGAGGATTACTGCCTTTGGAACCTTTTCTTTGAATTCCTCTGGATTGGCCTTAGTGTTCGGGATCGCTCCAAAATGCATCGGTATGTAGACTTCAGCTTTAATGTCCTGTGTAGCCTTTATGGCTTCGCTCTGATCCATTGTATATGTCCCGCCTACTGGAAGAAGTGCGATATCGACTTCGATTCTCTTCATCTCTGGAATTCTGTCTGTGTCGCCAGCGTGGTAAACTTTAACTCCGTCCAAGTTCACTATATACCCCAAAACTCCACTTTTATGGAAAGGCTTGTCGATGTTGTATGCGGGCACAGCAGTTATTTCAACTCCCTTTATTTTTGCAGTCTGATTCTCGGCCATTTCAACGCTTTCAAAACCTTTCACAGAACAGCCTTTCGGATGAACAATTGTGGTATCGCTCTTTGCGAGATTCCCTATCGATTTCATGTCGAGGTGATCGTAGTGGTCATGGGTTACAAGGATCAGATCCGCCTTCTCATGTCCCGCAGGAACTTCGAATGGATCGATGTATACGATCTTCGACCCCTTTAGCTTAAAGCCAGCATGCTTGAGCCATGTTATCTCCACGTTTCGAAACTTAAGCGTGTTCATGCTTTGTATTATGAATTAAACTTAAAAAATCTTTTGTCCTGTATGTCGCTTTTTCTTCAAAAAGCTTAAGCGAAAGTATTAAATGTCTGTTCAAAAAGCATTAGGGCATGGCAAGGACTAAGAAAGTGAAGCAAGCAGCGAAGTTCAGAGCAAGTGCGGGACTGAGCGTTCGCAGAAAGTGGCTTGAAATCGATATTCCGCAGAGACAGAAGTATGTTTGCAAAAAATGCGGTAAAAAAGTGGTTAAGAGAGTTGGCACCGGGATCTGGGAGTGCAAGAGTTGTGGCTACAAGTTCGCCGGGGGCTGTTATCTGCCTTCGACGATTGCAACAAGGATAATTGAGAAGGAGAAGGTGAAGGTAGAGCAATGAGCTATATCTGCGCTATCTGCGGTGCAGAAGTGGACATAGATCCAGAAAAGAAAAGAGTTCAGTGCACGTTCTGTGGAAACAGAATTTTAAAGAAGCCGAGACCACCAGCCAAAAAGAAAAGAGTAAAGGCAATATAACCTTTTTCAAATTCTCTTCTGTGTTCAGATGCAGGATAATAAACCCGGGATTTGCTGAAGGGATCGCTTTAGTCTCTCAAGAGCCGATCTCCCTTCTGGGGGACATTGATGAGAATGGTGTATTCACTGTCGGCAAATTGAAAGGCGAGTGTGTTGCAAACAGAATTTTAGTTTTTCCATATGGCAGGGGCTCGACCGTTGGTAGCTACACGCTTTTAAGGTTGAAGAAGAGAAATCTCGCACCTCTGGCTATCATAAACAAGGAAACAGAAGCAATAATCGCTGTTGGGGCGGTAATAGCAGATATTCCTTTGGTCGACAGAGTTGAAGAGGGTTTCTTTGAAAGAGTGAAAACAGGGGATCGCTTGATCGTCAATGCGAGAGATGGATATGTGGAGATAAAATGATCGAGGACTACTTCCACATCTACGCCTCGGAAGAAATCAAGGATGGTTTTAGATACTATGTTATACCAAAACGAAGCGCTGAGGAAATCGAGGCTTTTTTAATGCAATTGTCCAATGATTACGAAGTATCGCTGAAGAGACGCTATGGGGAGCTTGTGCTTGAGTTGAAGAAAACCAAGCGGGATTACAAACTAAATTTAATTCTATTTCTTGCAACCCTTGCAACCACGACTTTCTTCGGATCGATGTTTTACGAAGACGGAAGCATATTAGGAGGTTTGGCATTTTCAATTGTGCTCTTCACAGTCTTTGGAAGTCACGAGTTGGCTCACTACTTTACTGCGAGAAAATGGGGGATGAAAACGTCTCTTCCTTACTTCATTCCCTTTCCCACGATAATCGGCACACTCGGAGCGGTTATAAAGTACAGGGGCGCGATTCCGAATAGAAAGGCTTTGTTCGATGTTGGCATAAGCGGTCCGCTTGCAGGTTTCTTTGCCTCGATATTCGTTATCCTCATAGGTCTTCAGCTACATTTTGAGATAAGTGAAGGAGAAAAGATCTTCATCGGCACACCAATTATTTTCGATCTCCTCGTAAAGCTTACGGGTTTTGAAGGAGAGGCTATTCACCCAATAGCCTTTGCAGGCTGGGTGGGGCTGTTTGTTACCTTTTTCAATCTTCTTCCTGTTGGCCAGCTTGATGGCGGGCATGTGGTAAGGGCGATGGTGGGGGATAAGGCTGAGATTGTCTCAAAAACCACGCCTTTCATCCTAATGATTCTCTCAATCTTCTTTGGGGAGATCTGGCTTTTCTGGGGGATAATTCTGCTGTTTTTCGCAATGCAAAGGCATCCGAAACCGATTGATGAAAAAGGATTAGACAAAAAGCGAATTGCCATCGGAATTTTCGGTTATCTGATCTTTTTCCTCTGTTTCATTCCCGAACCCTTCAAGCTATGACTTCAACCCTTTTATTTTCTCTACGAACCTGTCAATGTCCCTTGCAATTGCTTCACCTTCTCCCGCTGAATGCCATGTGTATTCAACCCTCTCCGGAGCTATGCCAAGAGCATTAAGAGCAGTTTTGAGCAGATCGACTCTGTCCTTGGCTTTATAATTCCCGTATTTGAAATGACATTCCCCAAGCCTACAGCCGGCTACGAGCACTCCATCGATGCCTTTTTTCAGAGCCCTTAATATCCAGAGGGGATCAACTCTGCCACTGCACGGAACTCTGATAACTCTCACATTGGGTTCATACTGCACTTTCAAGGTTCCTGCAAGGTCTAAGGCACCGTAGGCACAGTACCAGCAAGCAAATACCAAAACGAGTGGATTCGAATTTCTTTCCTCGGATAAAGCGTCGATCATAGCTTCGATTCCATCATTGCTGAAGAATCCCATGTCTATGGCGGAAACAGGGCATGCAGATACGCAGATCCCGCACATGACGCACGAGTAGGGGTCAATGGAAGCTCTCTTTTCAACAGAAACAGCCTTAAAATTGCAAACACTCTCGCAAATCCTACAGCCGATGCATTTTTCAGTATTGACGAATGCGTAAAATGGATCGACCTCGATCTTTTCTCCAAGAATTAGCTTTCCCGCTTTTGCGGAGGCAAGGCCAGCGGATGCAATGGTATCCTGAATGTCCTTTGGACCACTTGCACAGCCAGCAACGAACACCCCGCGAACATTCGTTTCAACTGGTCTAAGCTTCGGATGGGCAATCTCGTAGAACCCATCCTCACCAACACCTATGCCAAGAATCGTTGCCAAGTCATTCTTACCCTCCATAGCGGTTGCGAGAACGACCAAATCGAATTCTTCCTCGCAAATCTCACCCTGAAGCGTGTTTTCATAGCTCAATATCAGCTTTTTGTCTTCTGTTTCGATTATCTCTCCAACCTTTCCGCGAACAAACCTAATCCCAGCGTTTTGAACTTTTTTATAAAATTCCTCAAACATTCTACCAAAGGCCCTTATATCAATGTAGAAGACTGTGACGTCTATATCCGGATACCTCTCCTTTATTGCGTAAGCATTTTTCAGGCTCGCCATACAGCAAACTCTACTGCAGTGTCTGTTAGCATTCTCATCTCTGCTACCAACACAAAGCACAAAAGCAACTTTTTTGGGTTGTGTCGAGTCGGAAGGGCGGAGGAGCTTTCCTCTTGTTGGACCACTTGCTGATAGAAGCCTCTCTAATTCCATGAGCGTTATCACATTTTTGAACTTCCCGTATCCGTATTCGGGCTTCCTTCTTGGATCAAAAAGCTGATAGCCAGTTGCGAGGATTATCGATCCAACTTCTATCTCGATCTTTTTTGGTTCCTGACTGAAGTCAATGGCCTTTGGCTTGCATGCCTTTTCACAGAGCCTGCAACCGATGCAGTGGTCCCAATCAATCGCAGCATACAGCGGAGTTGCCTGGGGGAAGGGGATGTAGATCGCCTTTCTAACTCCGACACCAAAATCGAACTCACTCGAAATCTCCACGGGGCAAACAGTGCTGCAATCATCAATGCATCCCTTGCACTTCTCCGAATCCACGAATCTTGGATGCTGGACAATCTTTAGCTTAAAATTTCCCGCCCCGCCCTCTACCTCCTCTACCTCCGCATTTGTTATGACCTCTATATTCTCATTGCTCCATGCTGCGCTCATCTTTGGTGCTAAGATGCATATTGAGCAATCGTTTGTTGGAAATACCTCGTTAAGCAGAGCCATATGTCCGCCTATGCTCGGGGTCTTTTCTATTAGGTAAACCTTTAAACCCATCTCCGCCAGATTCAGAGCGGACTCTATCCCCGCAATTCCCCCGCCAATAACAGCAACGCTCTTCTTCGCTTCGATTTTCTTTTTCTCCAAAGGCTTGTTTTTCCTCAGCTTTGCTACATGCATTCTGATTATGTCCTTTGCCTTTAGCGTAGCGGATCTCGGCTTTTGCTGATGAACCCAGGAACACTGTTCGCGAATGTTTGCAATTTCTACCATGTATGGGTTTATCCCTGCCTTCTGGGCAACTCTGCGAAAAGTCTGTTCATGGAGCTTTGGACTGCATGCAGCAACAACTATTCCATCGAGCATCTGTTCCTTAATCGCAATCGTTATTCTTTCCTGACAGTAGTCGGAACATGCGTAATCAAGATCTTCAGCGTGAACGACATCTGGAAGTTGCTGAGCATAGTAAACGAGTTCTCCAACATTCAGGACTCGTGCGATGTTTAAACCACAGTGGCAAATGAAGACACCGATCCTCATTCAAAAAATTCCTAAATTTTACTTATTTTAAGCTTTCCGAATTGTCGAAGTATTGCAATTAAGTGCTTGCGAAGATCGAGAATTTTTCGGCTTGAGCATTAAAAATTCGGAGAAGTTTTTTAAGAACGAGATTATTTTAGTTCAATGAATAGACACGGGGGCTTTAAGACGCAGGAAAGGGTCGAATCCGCAATTGAGAAGATATTGACTAACGTTAAGACGATCGGCATTGAGGAAGTCGGGGTTTATGAGTGTGCTGGAAGGGTTCTGGCTGAAGATGTCATTGCAGACACTAACCTTCCTCCTTTCGATCGCTCTGCAATGGACGGTTATGCTGTTGTTGCAGAAGACACATTTGGAGCGAGCAAAACAAATCCTATTTTGCTGAAGTGCATTGGAGAAGTAAGAGGTGGTGAAAAACCGAAGCTCGAGGTTAAGAGCGGATCAGCAGTTCGGGTCTTCACGGGATCAGCGATGCCAAAGGGGGCAAATGCGGTAATTCCATTGGAATTCACAAGGGTCGTAGGTGAACATCTCGAAGTCTTTGCAACCGTTCCACCTTACAAGAATGTTTCAAGGGAGGGAGAAGACGTGCGGAAGGGGGAAGTTGTGCTTAAAAGAGGGGAGATCCTGCAGCCCCAGGATGCTGGAATCTTAGCTTCCTTGGGTTTTGAAAGTGTAAAGGTTTTCAGAAAGCCAAAGGTTGCTGTGATCTCAACTGGAAACGAGCTTGTGGAGATCGGGGAAAAGCTTGAAGATGCTAAACTTTATAACTCAAACGCTCCAATGCTATGCAACGCAATATCGCAACTTGGCTTTTCTGCAGTAAGCCTTGGAATTGCACGAGATGACTTTGAGGAGATCGAAAAAAAGCTTTTTGAAGCTCTGAAGTTCGATCTAATAGTGTTTACCGGAGGAACCTCAGTAGGAGAGCACGATATAGTTCCCGAGGCGGTATCAAAGCATGGAAAGATTCTGTTTCACGGTGTTGCCATGAAACCAGGGATGCCGACAGCTTTTGGGATGGTAAAAAATAAACCCGTTTTCATGCTCCCCGGCTCTCCGTCTGCGTGCTTTTTGGCATTCGAAACCTTCGTGATTCCCGCTCTTTTCAGAATGGTCAACGTGCGAGTCATTGAGAGAAAAGGAACGCTGAAGAAGGGTATTCTGCAGGCTCGTGTTCCCTCGGAGATTGGCATCCGAAGCAATGTGAGGGTTTACTGGGAAAAAGGGAAAGTTTATCCTGTGAGAATTTCCGGATCGGGCATACTTAGTTCCTTAGTTAAAGCCAATGCTCTGCTTTTAGTTCCTGAAAATGTGGAAGGATACGAAGAGGGAGAAGAAGTTGAGGTAAAGCTGATAAGAGACATAACGGAGGTATTCGAATGAGGAAAGTATTCAAGGAAGTCGTTAGCGTTGAAGAGGCAAGAAAAATTCTCTTGGAACACTACAGAGTGGAGAAAAATATTGAAGAAGTGGAATTGCTGAATTCGAATGGAAGAATTCTGGCTGAAGATATACACTCTCCTATAAGCCTTCCTCCATTCGACAGGGCGGTGATGGATGGATATGCTGTGAAGGCGGAAGATACATTCTCCGCAGACGAGTCGAATCCTGTGAAGCTCAGGGTTAAAGGCAGAATATCCGCAGGAGAATGGAGTGAACTGGAAGTTGAGAAAGGGGAAGCGGTAGAAGTTGCCACAGGAGCGGTTTTGCCAAAGGGAGCAAATGCGGTTGTTATGGTTGAATACACAAGGGAAAGAAATGGTGTAGTGGAGGTCTTTAAGCCTGTCACTCCCGGAGAAAACGTTCTTTTTGCAGGCGGAGATGTGATGGCAGGCGAAATCCTGCTTCGAAAGGGGAAGAGGATAACTCGCAGAGAGATCGCAATTCTATCTGCATGTGGAATTGGAAAAGTCAGGGTTTTCAAAAAGCCAAGGGTTGCGGTGATCTCTACTGGAAACGAGCTTGCAGAAATCGGGGAAAAGCTTGAGAGGGCAAAGATTTACGACGTGAACTCGTATGCGCTTTGCTCAGCAATTGAAGAATGTGGGGGTGAGGCGATAAGAATTGGGATCGTAAGAGATGACGAAAAAGAGATCAGGAGCGCAATTCTAAAGGCTCTGGAGATTGCAGATATCATATTAACGAGCGGGAGCACTTCAGCGGGATTTGGAGACATCATGTACAGAATACTTTCCGAGTTCAATCCCGGAATACTTGTTCATGGAATTGCTGTGAAGCCAGGTAAACCGACGATAATTGCATTGCATGGAAAAAAGCTGGTCTTCGGACTTCCAGGGTATCCAACTTCAGCAATGACGATCTTCGAACTCCTTGTTGCCCCAATAATAAGGGAGATCTCAGGTTTACGGGGAGAGGGGAGAAGGTTGAATGCAAAACTTGCAATGAAGGTCTTCTCAGAACCCGGAAGGCGAGAATTACTGCCGGTAAATCTTGTTTCAACTGAAAATGGATACAGGGCTTATCCGGTAAGCGGATCCTACAGCGGTATGGTTTCTTCGATTCACGCAACAGACGGCTTCATAGAAATCCCCGAAGACACTCTGATGCTTGAGGAAGGCGAAGAAGTGGAGGTGAAACTCTTTGGGGAGATTAAGCCTGCGGATCTCGTTTTTATTGGAAGCCACTGTCTTGGAGTCGATCTCATCCTCGATCTCATGCCGGAATTCGAGACAAAAATTATAAACGCTGGATCTACAGCAGGAATTCTTGCAGTTAAGAGAAGGGAGGCGGACATAGCGGGGATCCACTTGCTTAGTGAGGATGGAGTATACAATGAAACCTTTCTGAGATATTATGGCATTCGAGATGCGATTCTTGTCAAAGGCTATCTCAGAGAGCAGGGACTGATCATCAGAAAGGGGAATCCAAAGAATATCAGTGGTTTTCAGGATTTGCTCAGAGAAGAAGTGCGTTTTGTGAACAGAAATAAAGGCTCGGGAACAAGAGTCCTTACCGACATTTATCTGCAGGAGCTGGCAAAAAAGCTCGGATTAAGCTTTGAGGAGCTGAAAGGAAGAATTAAAGGCTACGAGATCGAAGCTAAGACGCACGATGCAATAGCTTTTGCAGTTGCAAGTGGAAGGGCTGACGTAGGAGTGGGAATAAAGAGTGTGGCGAAAATACACGATCTGGACTTTATCCCTCTGAAAGCGGAAGAATACGACTTTTTAATACCAAAAGAAAGGCTAAAAAAGGATTCTGTAAGGCGTTTCATTGAAATTCTAAAAAGCGAGGAATTTGCAGAGAAACTGAATTCGTTTGAGGGGCTGAAAGTTTACGAGAGGACGGGAGAGATGATCAAAATATGATGGGAAGGATAAGCGAGATCTTTGAGTCGATACAGGGCGAAGGAATTCTTGTTGGTGTTAGACAGCTTTTCATAAGGTTCTGCGGCTGTAATCTCAACTGTTACTACTGCGACACGGTAAAAGAGTCAGAATTCTGCATCGATCATGTTAGCGGAAAAACTCTTAAAAATCCAGTCTCTTCTGAATACGTTCAAAATAGAATAGATTCTGCGAAAGTGCACTCTGTAAGCTTCACAGGTGGGGAACCATTGCTTCAAGCAGAATTCATAAGATTTTTGAATAAAAATAAGCCTTTTTACCTTGAGTCGAACATGACCTTGCCTGATAAGGCCAAAAAACTCAGATTCGTGGACTTCGTTGCTGGAGATCTGAAGATCAGAGAAGCGGGGCTTAGTGACTATGAAACTCTGCTTGAAAACACTTTTAAAAGCTTCAAAATTCTTAGGAACACTCGAATGAGAAAGACTTTCTGCAAGATCGTTCTGCCTTCCGAATTCAAAGAAGAGGAGGTGCTCAATTCTTCCTATCGGATTAAGGATTATGTTGAATGCTTTGTTCTTCAGCCTGTTTTTGGCTCGAAACTTGAGAACATTTTTAAACTCCAGAAGAAGATGAACGAATTCGCGGACACAAGGATAATTCCGCAGGTGCACAAGTTATTAGGGGTGAGGTGATGAAGATCGTAGTGGGAGTTTCTGAAAGCTTCAGTGCAGCTCATTCGATTCCCGGTCATGAGAAATGTGGTAGGATACACGGGCACAACTTCTTGGTTAGCGTAGAGGTTGAGGGAGAGCTGAAGAATGGAATGATCATCGACTTCTTTGATCTCAAAAGAATCTTGAGGGAAATTCTCGGCAAATTCGACCATTCCCTGATAAATGAGTTTATAGAAATCCCCACTTCCGAAAACATTGCTTTATACATCTTTGAAGAGCTGAAAAGAAGAGGTTTAAACGTTGTTCGCGTTAGAGTTTCGGAAAACGTTGACAAGTGGGCGGAAATCAGGGTTTGAAAGGCCGAGCAAAAATGCAAGATCGGGAAAAGCTAATTTTTTGAATCAAGTTCGTTTAAGATACTCTCTATCTCCGCCCTTGTCTCCTCTATTTCTCTGTCAGTCCTCACAACATGCCAGCCTTTCAGAATTCTAAGAGCTTTATCTCTGACCTTCTTCAGATCCTCAAGATTCTCGAACATCTCCTTTTCCTCTCTAATTCCAACCCTCTTTGCTAGAACTTCCGGCTCTGCGTCGAGGAAGAACATGTAATTCGATGTGGGAAGAATTGCCGAGAAAAACTTGTAGAAGAATTTTGCAAGAGGAGATGGCAGGTAAAAGACTCCACCGATGTATCGGACAAAGATTACGTTATCTGCTTTTTTATAAAACTTGATGAGAGAGTTCATGACGTCGAGAAAGTAGAAGATCGAGGCCTTCAGATGGTTGAGCTTGCCTCTACCAAGAAGGCTTTGCTTGGCCTTTTTACCGAAGAAAGAATCGCTGGGATGGTTGCGAATAATAACCGTCTCACCTCTCGATAAGTATCTTTCAGCAACGAATCTCGCATGCGTGTCCTTTCCCGAGCCATCCAGGCCGTCAACAACGATGAACCTCATATCATCACGTAGAGAAATGCGGTAGGAATCGAAACAGTGAGATTGTCGAGACCTTTCGGAGTTATGGCTTCCATGAATGTTGCAAAGATGGCAAGGAGAATTAGAAAAGCGGTTATTTCGCGGGAGTAGTAAAGACTTACAACCAGAAACATGATAAGAGTTGCTGTAAACATCGCAACGCTTCCTTCAAAGCTCTTAACCGCGCCAAAGATCTTATAATTTCTTTTTCCATACCTCGTGCCTATTAGCGACGCAAATCCGTCGCCATATGACATTGCAATGATCCCCATGGATATCGCATCGCATCTCTCGAAAAGGAAGAAGGCCAAGATCGTCCATGCTATGGAATAGTAAAAGAGCCCCAAAGCATGCCCGGATCGAGTCGTTCTGCTCATAATCTTTACAGGTGAATAAGGGGTCATTAGGAAAGTGAGAATTACGAATGGGAATGCTGCGAGAAAGGTCATAACGATGCGAGACTCGAAGAAGGGTAGAAGGAATGCAATGTTGCCTACCATTATGTGCAGAAATTTTCTGCTTACGAGCTCATTTTTTATTGCGGTCATCTCAGAGACAAGCACGAGCAAGGCTACGTAGAGATAAACAGTGATCAGTGGGAGCAGGTCGTTCATCGCTTTCGGTTAAGCATGAAAGTATAAATCTTTTGGAAACCCTTTTTAGTTTTGAGCAGAGATAGCGTTATGAGATATGAGGAGCCCGTATTTCGACCGCCCAGCGAAGCTCGCAGTCTCATCATTCAGACCACCATAGGCTGTTCCTGGAACAAATGCACCTTTTGCGGAATGTATAAGATGAAAAAGTTCAGGGTTAGAGAGATAGACGAGATAAAGGAGGATTTCAGAATTGCAAAAGATTTTTATGGGAATTGCGAGAGAATTTTTCTCGCGGACGGGAATGCACTGACCATGGAAACGGATCTTCTTTTAGAGATCGCAAATTACGCCAACAGCCTTTTCAGACTTGAAAGAATAAGCTGTTATGCCAATCCAATGGATATTCTTGAAAAGAGCAAGAATGAGCTGATCGAGATAAGAAAATCAGGAATTAAGCTTCTTTACGTTGGAATAGAGAGCGGAGACGATGAAATTCTTAACAGCATAAGAAAGGGTGCGAGTTCTGAGGAGATATACAACGCATGCCAGAAGGCTCATGAGTGCGGTTTCGACCTTTCTGTTACAGTTCTCACTGGAATCGGTGGTAGAGAGAGAATGAAGGAAAATGCTGTTAACACTGCAAGGCTTTTGAACAGGATTCAGCCAAAATACACAGGAGTATTAACTTACATCCCAGTTCCCAACACACCGCTTTATTTTAAGATAAAGAGGGGAGAATTCGATCTGCCAAATGCAATTGAAAACCTTTTAGAGCTCAGAATGCTCGTTGAAAACTTGGAAGCAAGGACTATTTTCAGATGCAACCATGCGTCAAACTACCTTCCAATAGGGGGAAATCTGCCAGACGATAAGCTCAAAATCCTAAAAACAATCGACTATGCTTTGAAGAATCCCCGAATTCTCAAGCCAGAATGGCTGAGGGGCCTTTGAAAATTTTGTTTGTCCAATCTATCTTCTTTCCTTAACCCTTGAGATCAGATAGGCAAAAACTGCAGCTCCGAAACCGTTATCGATGTTCACAACAGCAACTCCGGAAGGACAGCTCTGAAGCATTGCAAAAAGCGTCGAAATTCCCTTCAAATGAACCCCATAGCCCACAGAGGTCGGAACCGCTATTACTGGAACATCTACAAGCCCTGCGACAACTGAAGGGAGTGCACCTTCCATTCCAGCAATTACGATAACGCTGTCAACCTTTTTTTCCCTTATCGCTTTCACTGGCTCAACGATCCTGTGAAGCCCAGCAACGCCAACGTCATAGAATTTCAGAACTTCCAGTCCAAGGAATTTTGCTGTCACTGCTGCCTCCTCTGCCACTGAAATGTCTGCAGTGCCAGCGGTGAGAATTGCAACACTACCAATTACCTTCTCAGCACCTCCAAAAGTTGCGGTTCTTGCTATCTCGTTCACCTCTGCACCCATAGCTCTTAATGCGTCTATTTGCTCTTTATTCAGCCTTGTGAACAGCACAGCCTTACCGCGATTCCTGTATTCCTCCGCTATTCTCACAACCACTTCTACCGGCTTTCCTTCGCAGAATATCGCTTCAGGCTTTCCCGCCCTTTGCTCCCGATCAAAGTCAAGCTTCGCGAGGTTTTCAAGATAATCTTCGAATCTCTTCATGGTACTCCTGCAATGACTTAACACTCAATTTACCTCTCTTCACTGCTTCGACTGCTTTAACAACAGCAATAGCTCCGGGGATCGTCGTTACGTATGGCACGCCATATTCGATAGCAGCCCTTCTGATCTCGTATCCCTCAGTCTTCCCTCTCCCCCCGCTTGGTGTGTTTATTATCAGGTTTATCTGTCCGTTTATTATCATATCTACGATGTTTGGCCTACCCTGGCTCACTTTCAAGGCTATTTCAGCTTCAATCCCATGTTCTTTAAGATATTTAGCGGTGTTTTCAGTTGCATATATCTTGAACCCGAATTCTGAAAGCTTTTTTGCAACTGGCAAGATCTTTGGCTTATCCTTGTCCTTAACGCTGATCAGCACGTTTCCTTCTGTTGGCAGTTTCATCCCTGCACCGAGCTCCGCCTTGTAGTAGGCGAGGCCGAAGTTGTAATCGATACCCATCACTTCCCCGGTTGACCTCATCTCTGGGCCAAGTACTGGATCGACACCCGGAAGCTTTATGAAAGGAAATACCGCCTCTTTTACCGCAAGATGCCTCATTTTTGGCTCCTTCAAATTGAAATCTCTCAGCTTAGCTCCCATCATGAGCTTCGCAGCGATCTTTGCAAGCGGAACTCCAGTCGCTTTGCTCACGAATGGCACCGTTCTGCTCGCTCTCGGATTTGCCTCGAGGATGTAAAGAACATCATCCTTCAAGGCATACTGAATGTTCACAAGCCCCACAACCTTCAGAGCTATTGCAATTCTTCTCGTATAGTCTTTAACCCTCTCGATCATTTCATCAGACAGGGATACTGGCGGAAGAACGCATGCGGAGTCTCCGCTATGAACTCCCGCCTCTTCTATGTGTTCCATTATCCCGCCTATGTATACTTCTTCACCATCACAGAGCGCATCAACTTCGAGTTCTATTGCATCTTCGAGGAACTTGTCTATGAGTATGGGCTTCTCGGGGCTCACTTCCAAGGCTTCGGTGATATATCTCTCAAGCTCTGACTCCTCGTAAACGATCTCCATAGCCCTACCGCCAAGCACGTAACTCGGGCGGACAAGCACTGGATAGCCGATTTTCCTTGCAATCTCCTTCGCTTCCTCAATACTGAATGCTATCCCGTTTGGTGGTCTTGGAATTCCGAGCTCCTTCATCAGAATTTCAAATCTCTCCCTATCCTCCGCTATGTCTATCGAATCAACAGAAGTGCCCAAAATTTTTGCTCCACTTTTTTCGAGTTCTTCAGCGATGTTAAGCGGTGTCTGACCTCCAAACTGCACCATCACGCCAATCGGGTTCTCATTTTCGTATATATTCATCACATCTTCATGCGTTATAGGCTCAAAGTAAAGCCTGTCGGAGGTATCGTAGTCTGTTGAAACAGTTTCAGGATTGCAGTTAACCATTATCGTCTCATAACCGTCTTCCTTTAGACTTTTAACAGCATGAACGCAGCAGTAGTCGAACTCAATTCCCTGACCGATTCTATTAGGGCCACTGCCGAGTATCATGACCTTCTTTCTTTTTGTCGGAATTGCATCGTTTTCTTCCTCATAGGTCGAATAATAGTATGGTGTTTTTGCCTCAAATTCAGCAGCACAGGTGTCAACCATCTTGTAAACCGCAATTATATTCAAACGCTTTCTGACAGCTCTCACTTCTCTCTCACTGCATTTAAATATGAAAGCAATCTGCCTGTCGCTGAATCCAAGTCTTTTGGCCTCCAGCAAAATCTCTCTCGGCACTTCCTCGATTTTCTTTTCCTTTGCAATCTTCTTAAGTTTTTCTTCGAATTCCACAATATTCTTGACCTTTTCAAGGAACCAGGGGTCAATTTTTGTCAGCTCGTAGATCTCCTTTACGCTGAACCCTTTCTGAAATGCGTAGCGTATGTAGAAAATTCTGTCGTGACTTGGAAATCTGAGCTTCCTGATTATCTCATCCCTGCTCGGATCTTTATCTTTTCCATCACATCCAAGACCATATCTGCCAATCTCAAGACTTCTCAAAGCCTTTTGCAAAGCCTCTTCGAAAGTCCTGCCTATTGCCATAACCTCGCCAACGCTCTCCATCTGCGTTCCCAGAATCTGGGTAGCGGTTGGAAACTTGTCAAAGGCGAAGCGTGGAACTTTTACCACTACGTAGTCGATCGTAGGCTCAAAGCTTGCTGGAGTTTCCTTTGTTATGTCGTTCGGAATCTCGTCAAGAGTATAACCAACCGCAAGCTTTGCAGCTATCTTTGCAATCGGAAAACCCGTTGCTTTCGAAGCCAGAGCTGATGATCTGCTAACTCTTGGATTCATTTCTATAGCCACTATCCTGCCATTATCAGGATGCACTGCAAACTGGATGTTGCTCCCCCCAGTCTCCACGCCTATCTCGCGGATGATCTTTATTGCAGCATCCCTGAGTTCCTGATATTCAACATCCGTGAGCGTTTGTGCGGGAGCGACGGTAATGCTGTCTCCTGTGTGAATACCCATGGGATCAAAGTTCTCAATTGGACAGATTATAACGACATTGTCCGCCAAATCCCTCATGACTTCGAGTTCAAACTCCTTCCAGCCGATAACACTCTCTTCCACAAGCACCTGCTTTATCATCGAAAGTTTCAGCCCTTTAGAGACTAATTCCTTCAGCTCTTCTTTATTGTAGGCTATTCCCCCTCCGGTTCCCCCGAGTGTGAAGGCTGGACGGATTACAAGAGGAAAGCCGACCTCTTCTGCAAAATCTAATGCGGATTTAACGTCATTCACAGCTTTGCTCCTTGGAACCTCGAGACCTATTTTAAGCATGCACTGCTTGAACAGTTCCCTGTCCTCCGCCTTTCTTATCGCTTCTGCATTCGCCCCTATGAGCTCAACTCCATATTTATCAAGCACACCCATTTCATGAAGCTGAATGGCCAAATTAAGCCCCGTCTGTCCGCCGAGTGTAGGTAGCAGAGCATCTGGAGTCTCTTTTTCTATGATCTTTGCCACAATCTCCGCATCGAGAGGCTCAATGTATATGGAGTCCGCCATATCTGGATCCGTCATTATCGTCGCTGGATTGGAGTTCACGAGCACGACTTTATAGCCCTCCTCACGCAGAGCCTTGCATGCTTGACTTCCAGAGTAATCGAATTCTGCAGCTTGCCCGATAACTATTGGACCACTTCCAATGACCATTATCTTGCTGAGGTCTTCTCTCCTTGGCATTTTAACCCCTCAGAAGGTCTAAAAATCGATCGAAGAAGAAGTAAGTATCATGAGGCCCGGGTCCCGCTTCGGGATGATACTGCACAGTTATTATAGGCAAATCTTTGTGCTTCAGTCCTTCAACGGTTCTGTCGTTCAGATTTATCTGCGTAACCTCAAAACCCTTTGGCAGGGTTTCTTCTTTAACAGCAAAATTGTGGTTCTGGCTTGATATGAAAACCCTTCCAGTTTCCAAATCCTTTGTTGGCTGATTGCTACCATGGTGGCCAAATTTAAGCTTGAACGTCTTCGCTCCAGAGGCTAAAGCTATGAGCTGATGCCCCAAACATATTCCAGCCATTGGAAGCTTTCCAATCAGCATTCTTATAGTCTCGATCGTCTCTTTAACTCTTGCTGGATCTCCTGGACCATTTGAGATGAAAACTCCATCTGGATTCATTTCAAGTATCTTATCAGCGGGGTAGTTGTAAGGAACGAGTGTGAGATTTATTCCCCTTTTTAACAGCTGTCTGACGATGCTCCTTTTAACTCCGCAGTCTATGAGAACGACCTCGAATTTTCCTTTAGCATCGATTCTTCTTGGCTCCCTAACGCAAACCTTGTCGACCAAATCGATGTCGCTTATGAAGGGCTGGTCCCTTGCGATCTTTATCAGCTTTTCCCTTTCAACTTCAACACCTATAGCAGCCTTCATAGAACCGTAAATTCTGATCTTTTTCGTCAGCATCCTCGTATCGACACCCTCTATTCCGACAACGTCGTATTCCTTTAACAATTCATCAACACTCATCTCGCTTCTCCAGTTGCTTGGCTTTTTGCAAAGCTCTCTGACAACGAAGCCTTCAACCTTCACACCATCGCTTTCAAAGTCCTCCCTGCAAACTCCGTAGTTGCCAATCAGCGGATATGTCATCATCAAAATCTGCCCCTTATAGCTCGGATCCGTGAGCGCCTCAACGTAACCCGTCATCGAGGTGCAGAATACGATCTCTCCAACAGCAGTCTTTTCAGCGCCAAAAGCCTCCCCCTCTAAATAAGTTCCATCCTCCAAAGCAAGTGCAGCTTTCATAAAAGTTCCCTCAACCTTTTAACGACTAAGCCAAGCCTGGGAACATCAAAAAACTTCCTTCCGGTTATCTCGTTGCATAAAGCCATGTATAACTCGGAAACAGCTTCTTTAACTTCCGGATTTAGCTTGGGGGGTTTCCCAACGAGCTCTCGCCAGTTTTCCTTCCCTTTGTGTGCCTTTATTTTTTCATACCATTCGGTTTTTCTGTAGTAAATTCTGAGAAACTCCTTGCTCACTTCAAAACCTTCGAAGCTGAACCTGCACTCATCTGGTGTCCCAACCGCATCTACGACCATAAATCTCCTTTTTTCATCAAAAGCAAGCTCTATTTTTCCATCCTCATTCTCTAAACCGATCTTTGAAACTTCATTCGTTATCAGATCGTCCACCCTGAGCACGATATCCTTCAGCTGTTCGAATTCCTCATCGCTAAGCGAAGCTATCCTCTTCGCTTCATCATAGCTCAAATACCTGTCAACGTCTTCAAGCTTCGTGCTGAAGTCAACTATCGGTCTTTCGAGCTTCATATTCGGCTTTATTTCCCTGAGCCCGAAATCCTCCGGTTTCACCTCGCCACTTGCAACTCTTCTCAGCAGAGAAGAGCCTTCGGGAATCTTGTTTCTGTAGATAATTTCGAGCGGGATCAGGAAATTCGTTTTCTCTTTGGCGAAGATCGAGTAATCTCTTCCAGAGGGTCTCAGAATCCTGACAAGCTTAACTCTCATCCTGTTCGTGGCGGAACTCAGTTCTTCAAGCCTTTTAACCTCATTATCCTCAACCAGGCCAAGGTAATGCGTTTTTATACCCAATTCCTCGAGTTTTTCAAAGAAATATGCAGAAATGAGGCAAAGTGATGCCCCTTTTCCATCAATCTTGTCTGGCATTTCTCCGTAATCGAAGACGCTATAGCGATCCGAGAACTCGAAAATTCCTTCCCCGAGTCCGCCATTAGGACTTTTAATCACCAAAAGATCCTTAACGCTCCCCATCCGCCACCTCACCGTCTGCCTTTATTATCTCCTCTTTCTTCTTCCTCTGATACTCCTCAACCGCTCTCCTAACAATTTCACTCTTCAACCCAAAGATCTTGGCAACCGCTAAAGCTGTGTTTTCCGCTTCAAGGACGAGCATTGGCGCAACGCCTGAGGGCATTCGAATGCTCGAAAATATGTCAACTCCAGCAAACTTCTCGCTATAAGGGGGAGAGGCGATTACTGGCTTAGTGGTGTTCGCATCAACGAAACCACTTAAAGCATTGCTTCTGCCAGCAACAGTGACGAAAACAACATCTTCTTTCTCGTATCGCTTAATAATTTCAAGCACGTGCTCTGGAGTTTTGTGCGCTGAAGCAATTCTTAGCTCGCTCTCAATTCTAAAAAGCTTCAACTTGTCCGCTATCTCCTTCCCGTATTCAAGATCTGCTTTTGACCCCATGATTATAACGACTTTCATAAAGTACACCCAAGGTTATAAAATTGAAGCTCTGATTCAACCCCCAATTCAATTTAGGATAATGATTTCTGCTATTCCTCCTAACGCCCCCAAAATTCTCTCTTTCACATTGGGAAAGCACCTTTATTGACATCAATTCCGCCACTATGTAGAGTTAATAAGCTTTTTCTTGGAAGGATAGAAAGACTTGAAATTGGCTCATTACGGGGAAAGTGCCAAGAAAGGAACAAAATTTTTAAATTCATAGCTTTAATTTCTCATGGGCTCGTGGTCTAGGGGTTATGACACCGCCCTTACACGGCGGAGATCGCCGGTTCGAATCCGGCCGAGCCCACTGAGGCTGAGTATTTTTATTTATATCGGTACCTCAGTCCTCAAAAAGCTCAATAACTTATCGATTGTTTCGGAAAAGCGATTTTTGAAATTTTCTTTTAAAAATATATAGTTTTTCTGAAGAAATTCTGATACGTAAATTATGCTTTCTGCTGCTTTCTTTTTCGACTTCGAGCTTTTTAAGGGTTGATTCAGAATATGTTCCAACTTGTTCCATGTAGAACATAGGGTTTAGGGGGAAAATTGGATTTCTTGAGAACTCATCAGAAACAATCGCCAAAATCAACAAAACCGACATTTTGAAATCAACTTAAATCAACTATCAGCACCCAATCAACAAAATCAAACTCGGAAATTGACTCTGCAAGTAAAACTATTAACTTGCTGCTGAAGTGTTTATATAATTATTCCAATTTACTCGTTTTCTCCCCTGCGTTACTACAGGCAGATCCATGCATTCTGCAACGTAATACTTCTCTCTCCTGTAAACTTTGAACTGGATTATTCTTTTCATAGCTTTAAGCTGTTTTGCAAGTTTATAGCTGTTTGTTTCTTGATGTGTTCCCTTTCCGCAGCCACTGTTATCAGAGCTTTCTCGTGCCCGCTTCCATGGTTTACGTCATTCGAATACGTAGCCATGGCAGACTACTTTGAAACTGTAAAGTAAACCATCGAACAAAAAACTGTTACGGAAAAACAGCCTCCCGCTTTCCACGTCAACTAAAATAGTATTATTCATGATATTATACAATCCACTTTTAGCTCTACTAAGATCGTCTTTGGTCATCTTTCAAGCCTATTTTAGATTCGGAGCAAGCGCTAAAAAAGCTCTACAACGAGGGCAACCAAGAAAATGCATAGCGCCAAGATCACTGAAAGGAAAACAAGCTTAAGCAGATCCTTGGCAGAGAGATCGTATTTTGGTTCAAAACGGATGAATTTGAGCAGATAAGGTATAATGGGTGCTATCAAAAGCAGTATTAGGATAAAAGCGATTTGCTTAGAAGACAAAAACTTTCCCTCCACAGCAAGAATTGAGAAAACAGCCAGAATTGCTGCGTAGCGTCTTTGATTTGGCTCAAGCTTCTTAGAAGTGAGAACAATCGGAAGGGTAATCTAGTTATCTAAGCATTTTTTTGAGGGTTATCATTGTCCAGATCCCCAAACAGTAAACTTAAATATTTTCCAAACAGAAGAGAACAAATGACAGAAATAACCATTAGACTGAAGGTTCCTGACGGAATGGAAGATAAAGTCAAAAAGCTGATCGAGGAGATCGTAAAAAAGCTCGTACAACCAAAGAGACTGGATAAAAATATTCTCAACAAATACTTTGGTAGATACACTGGTGAAATCAGAGAGGAAGATTGGTATCTTCAATGAAGGTCTTTGTAGACTCCTCAGTCCTCATCGAATTCGTGAAGGGAAATGAGCGGGCTAAAGAAATTCTGAATCGGTTGCTCGAACTCAATGCGGAAGTTTACATCAACGATATAGTATTCAGCGAGTTCGTTTTTCACTACCTTTCTCTCAAATCGGGATCGTCTCCACTTACGATGAAAGGTAAGAAGGAAGTGGGGAAGTACATAAACGAAAGGGATCCAAAGGAGTTCATAGACCAGTTCCGAATCCTTGATGTTAATGAGAGTATTGTTGGTCTTACGTACGATCTTATCCGAAAATACGGCCTGCTGCCGAACGATGCGATAATTCTCGCCACCTGCAAGTTTCACGAAATCGAATTTCTTGTCTCTCTCGATAGGGATTTTGAAGAAGTTTGCAGATTTGAAGGAGTGAAATTCGCCTTTAAAGCCGAGGACATCAAAGAAGATGAGGAGGACCGGACCTGAAGTAAACACGATCCATCTCGATTTCTCCTATCACAGCTAGAGGAGGCCCAATCTTTACTCGAAAATTTCCTCTTAACAGCACTAAATTCCGCATCCACGTTGTTAAACATCTGTCAGCTTGACAAAGAACACGTAGATTTTTACCAAGTTATATTATGTCTTATCGTAATCTTGGAAGAGTTGTTGCAGAAAATCAAAAGCTTGCTTTCAAAGCTAGGGATTTAAATGTTCTTCTTGTAAGGAAAACGATTCCAAAGGGCTTTGTTTTGATTGGAGAGAAGAGACAAAGATTTTTTGAAAGATTAGCATCTTAAATTTATCGTATTAGTTCTTCAAGCTACCGATAATTTTTCTCAAGGTAGCTTTCCATGTTTTGCCATTCTGGTTCTTTTCTCACTACAATTTTTGGCTTTATTTATATTAAGCGTTGTCATAGAGATATTGAAAACAGCGTTCCACAAAAATGAATAACTTCATTTTGTCAACCTTGCTACATCTTCATCTTACAGAAAACTTTATTAAGATTGAAATAAAAATGAGCATGTGAGATTGAAGCTCACTCTTTCTTCAAATGAAGCCATTCTCGATCTCAACTACAACTACCACCTGGCTTCGGCAATTTTCCATAAATTAAAAAAGGTCGATAAGAGTTTATCCCTCGAGCTCCACAAACCATTTGGGCCAAAGTTCTTCACCTTCAGCAAGATATTTACAGATTGCTACGAAATCGAAGGTGAGAAGATTTTCATCAAAGGACCGGCTTACTTTTTCATTTCAAGCCCAAAAAATGAAATAATAGCGAAGCTTGCAGAGGGATTTTTGATCAATCCAGAAGTAAAAATAAACGGTTCAGAGTTCTTTGTTTCGGAGATTCAAGTTGTTAAAGAACAAGAAATTGGATCAAAGGAAAGATTTGTTACGATGAGCCCAATCTATGCTTCAACCGTTGAAGTCAGCGGTGCTGTAAGTAGATGCGTTGATCTTTATCCAAGCGATGAGAGGTTTTACGAGGTGATAAGGAAGAACTTGGTCAAAAAGTATCGAATTCTTTACGGAAAAGATCCAGAGAGCGATGAGCTTGAAATAGAGCCCTTGAACGTGAAGCCGAAAAGGATCAGGATCAAGAATACCTGGCACAAGTGCGTTGAGATGGTTTTCATTGCAAAGGGAAGCAGAGATCTCCTGGAAGTGGGCTACAAGGCTGGATTTGGAAGTAAAAACAGCATGGGGTTTGGGATGGTGAAGGTTGATGGGAGAAAGAAAATATAAAAAGAGGAAGATAAAAGAAACCAGGAGACAACTTCCCCTTGACGTGTATTTCAAAAATACAGCTGATAGCAAAACTGACTTAACATCTCCATTGATAGAGGGTACTTTAGCTAGAACTGAGAAGGGCACAGAAATGCCGCATCTGGATGAACTAACACACCATTTGATAGTGGTCTCAGCAGCCTCATTAAGGTTTAACTCACGAGAGGCCACCTTAGCGGCGCTGATCCATGACTATTTTAAGCCGGTGTTTGATTTTGGGCAAACGAGGTGGCGTCATCTTATAACAGATGACGAGTTGTATTCACAGATACTAAGCGTATTTAAGGAATCTGTTGATGTGAATAAAGTTGCTAACATCTCACGATGGCATCACCCCAAAAAGGAAAAAGATTGTAATGAAATATGTCAAATTGAGCAGAGTGGCGCCTTATCTGGTTTAGAAGTCAGTATTCCATTTAGCCTGCCTAAGTCACAAGAGTTCATAATTACTGAGCATTTAAGAGTTGCTGGACCGTATAGGATGTTTCTTCTTGCCCATTTGAGGAGAAAATTAATTAAAATGTTAAGCAAAAAGTATTCGGAAAGATTCCAAGAAATTCTTGGAGTTTCAAGGATACGGTATGAATACAGACCGCTCAACGGAGTTAGCACAATTGAAGAAGCCGCAGAGTATATAAAGAAAGAGAACTGGAAAATCGAGATCGATAATGAAACTATGATAATACCTCTTCCCTCAAGGTTCCATAGAGATTTGTTTTATTTTGAATACTATGAAGAATCAAATGTCGTTATTGACGTAGACGAAAATGCAAAAAAGATCCGTGGCATCAGGATTCCCTTTGGAGCGGCATTATCCACAGTGTATCTGACAAGCTCCAGAGATGCGTATCTTCTCTATGTGGGTGCTGGATTTGAACAACTGGCTTTAAAAGATGTTATTAAGGAGATGCTTAATGATTTAAAGAAGATGCTTGATGATTATGATTTGAAGAAAAAGAAACAGAAAAATGAGAAACAGAAAAGTGCATTCGAACAGATAGATCTCGATAAGATTGCAAGCTCCTTAACTGGTAGATTCAATAACGATGAGGCATGCATTTTCTGTGGTGAGCCAGGAGAACCAATTGCGGAGAACGAAAAGATTAGTAGCGTCTTGGAGGATAAGTTTACGGACAGATGGTTGCTACTAAGAAACGCAGGAGTTGCATGCCCTGCATGCAAGTTGGGATTTGAGATCGAGGAGCTATTCAGACCGCGGAGGAGGCTAGACGAGTATATCCCTTATGAGGCATTAGTCTCAAACGTTAAGATCCTTCATGATGTTCCAATCTTTAAGGAGACAGAGTTTATAAGGAGCATTTCATCAAAAATTTGGTTAGAGTTGCTAAGTGAGATTTATTATTCTCTTTATTTTAATAAAACTAAAGATTCCAAAGAAGGTTCAATTAAAAAAGAAGAGGAGTGGATAATAAAGTTTTTCTTGAATCCAACAGTTTTAGTGTATCCCTATGAGATAGAGATTACTCCTCAGGCAATGACAGTTGCACTGGGCTACCAGAAGAAGAAATTCATCCTTCAAAGTGGACTCCATTCAAGCGTAGTTTTCCCTGGCAATGAAAAAGACTTACTTCCAGAAGAATTTTTAGTCTTAAGAAAAGTTTATGCTTCAAATCCAGAATTAGGAATTTATCTACTCCAAAAGCTTAGGGATGTGTATTCTCCAATTTTTGGTGTTCCAGAAGTTAAGATAAAAGGAGGTGGGTCTCGTGCAAGAAAAAGAAAACATTGAGGAGTTAGTTACTCAGCTATTGGCTGGGTTAGACAGCCTTGTGGACTGGAGTGAAGTTGGAAAGGAAGTTAGAGAGAAAAAATATTCGATTCTTGCAAAAAGAATCGCAGTAGTTGCAAAGAGTTCAAACACTCTTAGGGAGTTCATTGAAAAGCTTCTAAGTCAGATAGCTGGAGATTCTCTTTTTATATCGAGAGAAAAGGGAAGTTCTTTCAAAAATATTTATGAAAAAGCCAAAGAGCATGAGGAGGAAGTTATAGATTTTTTGAAAAAGTATCCCTACTTGAGTACTGTTTTGTATGCTGCTTATGTTAAGGCGATAAGAGGTGACAAGAATGAGGGTAGTACTGGAAATGAAGGCTCTTGAACCCATAAGCGTTGGCTACGAGTCTATAGGGATAGAAACATTGCTTTATTCCCTGCCCGTTATTGGGGAGGATGGTAAGCCTATCGATGTCCCCGTGCTTCCCGGCAATAGCCTCAGAGGCGTTCTTAGAGATCAGATGGCACTTCAGTTCCTCGAGGATGTGATTTCCAATGCTAAAAATAACAATGAGGATGTAAAAGCGCACATTGGAACACTTTTGTCGCTCTTTAGCGGTGGAATCCTTGCTGGAAAAGACAATGAACAATCGAAGGTTGAACCCAATATTATTAAGAATATTATGGAACAATATGTCTATCTGTTATTACCACTATCGATAATGGGCGTTGCTATCAAAAAAATCATCATACCTGGAAAACTGAAGGTTGGCATCGGCTATCCGCTCACTGAGGAGACTAAGTCCTTGTTAAAGGACCTTGGAGTATTACAAAATGACAAAGAAGTACCATCTCTTTTGAAAGATATTGTTCACTCAGTTCTAATTACTCGTAAGGACGACACGAGTAAGGTCATGCAATTAAAAGAACTCTTAAACGAAATTCAGGGTGAGCCTGAAGAAGTAAAACCAGAAGACAGCGCGATTCAACAGAGGTTATACCGTCAGGTAGTTGTTCCAGGAACAGTATTCTACAGCTATGTTGAAGATGTAATACCTATGAGTGATGAAGAATGGGGGTTAGTAATAAAGACACTTAAGCGCCTGAGCAATGTAGGAGGCCGCGTTGCTGGAGGCTTAGGTAAAGTAAAGATAGAGATGGTGGGTGTTTCAGAAGAAGAACAAAAGAAGTTCATACAGGCTTATGATAACTACATTTCAAATAGCAATAATCTAAAGAAAATACTAAATGCATTAAAAACAGATCCCAACAGTTATTTTGTGAAAGAAGACAAAGAGGAGCAACAAGAAGAGGAATAACATCTTAATCTTTGAACTCTAGCTAGGAGGCCTACGATGTACCTAGTCACCTTGAAATTCGGGGCTTTTCCACTTTCTCTCTCCTTATCAAGCCCCAATATCCTTTCCCAAGAGTTTATACCCTTTGATGGGCCACTAGCATTTGCAGAGTACTACAAAGCCAAACTATCTACCAGTTCAGATTGGAGAATCCAATATTTAGAAGACACCTTAACATCAAAGGAACTTGAGTGGAATTCTGAAATTCGCAGTTCTTACCTGCTACCTGCCATTAGAGAGAATAATAGCCTTATAGTCACGACTCCAATGGGATTTGAGGTAAAGTTCTCTGTTGGTAACGATGCACGTTATGAGTCTTCAGAAAGGCATCACCTTTACAAGGCGGAAACTTCTCAGATATTCCTCCGACTCGGACGTAGGGATGATATTATTAAAACTGCACTTATCCGCAAGCAATTGGGAGTTAAGCTAAACGTCAAGAGTTTCCCTAATTCTCAAACTGATCCTCAACGTGGACCATACAAAGCTGTTGATTACCAGGTGAAAATATATGTGACCAATTTACTATGGGCTGCGATTGTTGATGGAGTGTCTAGAGATGACCTTAAGGAACTGCTTTCCGTCTTGAAGAAGCTGGGCATAGGTAAAAAACGAAATATGGGATGGGGAGATCTTTTGGATTACTCTATTTATCCCCTGAATAGCACGAATACTCTAACTCCCGAATACATAATTCACAGTGAAGAATACTTGGAAACATGGAGACCATTGTCTCCAGAGAAGATTGTAGAGCTAAGAAAAATCAGAAAAATGTCTTTACTAGACTCTAAAATCGGCTATGGATCTGAGAATCCCCCTTACTGGAAAAGGAATATAGTCGTTAAATCTGCTCTATTCAAGATTCCACAGCGGAGATGATTTGATTTTTGACATGATCACCTATTTGAGGAGGTAATATAAATGAATGAGAAAGTACATAGCGTGGTTGTAGTTTATCATGATGAAACAAAGAAGATTGAAAATACAAACTTGAAAGGGCAGATTCTGCTTTTTATTCCTAAAAAGCTCGTTATAGAGCGTAAAGGAACTTTATTTGGTGATATGAAAGAAACATATGATCCACTAGATAAAATCTATGATGAAATCAAAAAGATTAGAAAAAATTATAATGCTGACCATAAATTTCATTTTAGTAGTATTTCCGGGGAAAAGTGGACAAAGTATAATCAGGCCGAAAAAGAACTTATAGAGATGGCTGTAGATGCTTTAAAAAGCGAAAGAAATAACGTTTTTTCTAACCCCCTTTTTTGCAAGATGGCTATAATATTTTATCCAATGACTCACTTAAATTCATATGGTGGGGATAAAAAAGAAAAGGAATTAAGATATCATGAAACTCTATTAAGAATGCTTCTCAAGGGCGCAGTTCATTACTTATACGATAAAAATCACTCTGTCGAAATACTAAAAATAATCTCGGATGGGGGACCTTATCATCGCAAACTAAGTGAGGATCGGATTTTATGGCGTTTAATAGACGATTTGATTAGACCTTTAAGAGATTATGTTAAAATATCTCCGACATCTGAAATTGTTCATCAATCATCGCAACACAAAGATTTTAAAGAAGATACAGAAGAATACATCCACGCCAATATGCTTCAGTTAGCGGACATGCTTTTAGGATCTGTTATCCATTCTTGTTATAAAGGTATAAAGATAGCCAATAAAAAACCTAAAATTGGAGAAGAAGTAGTTGATAAGAGAGGAATAATATCTTTTCCAGTAAAAGAAATGATAGACAAAAGAAAACGAGGCAGTAACTTCGAATATAGTAGTCATTATAAGTCCTTTTCTCTTTCTAAAGCCGAGATTATAAATGGCGAGTGGGTATTTGAAAATATTATGGCCAAAGAAATCGAAATTATTCCTGACGGCAGACAGATTACCTTGATCTAATATTTGGGAAGGTAGTATAGATAATAGGTAACTTGATAAAAGTCTGCTTTCTCCATCGAGTCTGACTTCTTAACTTCCCTTATCTCGATGCTGTCTCCACATCTTAC
>JASKJN010000022.1 GCA_030153385.1 Archaeoglobaceae archaeon | reverse complement strand
CGGTAATTCAGCAAAGGTTGATGTGCCCAAGAGGTATATTGGGTGGAGAGCGTATGTGATTGTTGTCAGGGATTAAAGGAATTTTGTCCCAAAACCGGAAAATTGCATATGGATAAAAATAAGCTGAGGACAGAATTCCGACCGCCAAAGCTGAGACGGCGAACTCTTTCATGAATTCATCTGCCATTACTGCTGGAGAAGTTCTGTGGAAATACACGAAGAAATAGATACATGCCAGTACTGCAAATATCGCCCATTTATTCGACTTTAAACCTGAGTATTGCACAGATACCCCCGAGTTTAGAAACAATTTCGCCTGGTTCGAATTCTGAGCTGAGTATTAGAACTCTCCCCCCTGCTCTTTCTACTTCTTCCATAAAGGAATCGATATCCCACTTCTCTCGCTCTCTCAGCAAAAAATCGTCTGATACGAGCAAAATCTCAATCGCTCCATATTCTTTTGCCCTCTTTACATCCTCAAGCCCATATGATACTTTTTCATTTTTAGCAATGCCTTCAAGTAGCCTTTCAACGACTTCTGCTTCTTCTGCAAGCCTTATCTCTCCAATGATCTTATCTATTGCTCTCCTTTTCAGAACTTCTATAAACCCTCTTCTACCAATCGATGAAGTATCAACGATCATAGCTCTCTTAGCCATTTCCGCATCTTTCTGTCTCAGGAATTCGTAGAAGTCCTTTTTTATGAAGCCGGGTCCGGCAATCACTAAATATCTGAAATTGATGTTCTTCAGTGTCTCAAAAAGATCAGAAAAAAACTCGTTCCTTGTTCCACCATAGTTTTTGGCATAGCTGTGCTTTTTTTCAAAGATCTCCTCAATTCCCCACTCTCTCAACGCTCCAGCAATTGCCTCTCCCTCTTCTATGGTCAGTATAACCACTTCCGGTCTATTTGAACTTTCAACAGCCTTTCTCAATCTCTTTAGCTGTTCACCTTTCCACTTCTTTAAAATGCTGAGCTCTCTCCCGACAACGATGTTTAGTGTATGGAATCCAGATTCTTCAACCCCTGAGATGATTTTACCGCTTACTCTTAGCCTGTTTGCATACTTATGGAATTCGACCTTCTCGACTTCGACTCCAATACGGACTGTGATCATCTCCTTATCTCCTCTGAGCTTGTCGTCGCTATGACTCGCCCTTTTAGTCAATGAAAAAACAACGTCCCCTTTCTCTATTATGAACTTCAGATGCCAGAGATCCTCCAAGGTTTCGGGAATGAGCTTTATTTCGCCCTCATGATCCCTCAGATTTTCTTCGATTATTTGCACAAACAAAATGGCTTTCGATTTTTAAAATGTGCTTGAAGTAAGGTTCAGTAGTATAGCTTTTGGAATAAGCGATACTTTTAAATAGCTAAGCAAGAACGAAGCTAAAGAAACATGGGGGTCTTGAAATGCCAGTTCGTCCGTTGGATATCCTAAACAAATCGTTAAAATCGCCAGTCATCGTTCGCCTGAAAGGAGGGAGAGAGTTTAGAGGAATCCTCGATGGCTATGACATACACATGAATCTCGTCCTCCTGAACGCGGAGGAGATCCAGGGTGGTGAAATAGTAAGAAGGGTGGGAAGCGTGATAATCAGAGGAGATACTGTGGTATTTGTTTCTCCGTTCCCGGGTGGTGAGTGATGTCTGACGGTACAGCATCGATGGGTAAAAGAAACAGAAAAATGGTTCATGTAAGGTGCAGAAGATGTGGGCGTAATTCCTTCCACTGGAGAAAGAGATACTGCTCCGCATGTGGATTTGGGCGAAGCAAAAGGCTTAGAAGCTACAACTGGGTTAAAAAGACAAAGGACAGTGTCTGATGTGTGGTATTGCTGGGGTATATAGCGAAAGATTCTCAGCCGGGGAAAAAGTTTACTACGCTCTTTTTTCATTACAGCATCGAGGCCAAGAATCCGCTGGAATAGCCTTCTACAGTGACACGCTGAGATACAAGAAACAGATGGGCCTTGTTTCCGAAGTCTTCACAAAGGAAGATTTAATCCCTGCAAAATACTCAATTGGCCATGTTAGATACTCCACCACTGGCCTATCGAAATTGGAAAACGCTCAACCGTTTGTCGTCAAATCAAAGGTAGGAAGTATAGCGGTTGCCCATAATGGTAATTTGGTGAACTATGCTGAGCTTAGAAAAGAACTTGAAAACGAAGGAAGTGTTTTCACATCTGACTCTGACTCCGAGATCATAGCACAGCTCATCTCAAAGATACTGCTAAAATCAACGGATTACATCGAACTCTTTCAGGAATTGAATTCTAAACTCGTCGGTAGCCATTCCTGTGTTTTACTTATCAACGACAAGCTCTTGGCTTACAGAGATCCTCTGGGCTTCAGACCGCTTTGCATTGGAGAGCTTGAGGATGGATACGTGGTTTGCAGTGAGAGTTGTGCGATCGACGCTTTGGAAGGAAAATTCATTAAAGATGTTGAGCCCGGAGAAGCGGTAATAATAGAAAATGGGGATGTTGAATTTGTTAGGTTTGCAAAAAGCCAGAGAAGAGCGGTTTGCATATTTGAATACATATACTTTGCTCGCCCCGATTCAGTCATTGACGGAATAAGCGTCTATAGAGCAAGAACTGAGATGGGAAAAATTCTCGCTGAGGAGTCGCCAGTTGATGCGGATTTTGTCTCCGCGGTTCCAGACAGTGGAATAACCGCTGCTATCGGTTATGCAACAAGTTCCGGGCTTCCATATATGGAGTGTCTGATCAAGAACAGATACATAGGCAGAACGTTCATAATGCCAAAACAGGAGCTGAGAGAACTTCTGGTTAGATTCAAAGTGAACGTGATAAAGGAAAATGTGATCGGCAGGAGAATAGTCCTCGTTGACGATAGCATAGTAAGAGCAACAACTTCCAGAAGAATAGTAGATATGATACGGAAAGCAGGGGCAAAAGAGATCCACTTAAGGATTGGAAGTCCTCCGATACTCGCTCCATGTTATTTCGGCATCGATATGAAAACGAGAGAAGAGCTTGTTGCGTCGAAGCACAGTGTTGAGGAGATAAGAGAAATCGTTGGAGCGGAGAGCCTAAGGTATCTAAGCTTGGAAGGACTGATCACAGCCTTAAAAAGACTCGGTGGAAAAGAATTCTGCACAGCCTGTCTTACGGGCAGATATCCGGTTGCTGTTCCGGGAGAGCTAACGGAGGAGGGGTAACCAGAATATCAGCAATATGAGCAGAAGCATCAGGAACATGAATAGTGTGAAATTTCTCTGTCTTTTTCTCTCCCTTTCCATTTTCTGCTCGCATTCTTCACTGCAGTAATACTTATCCGCTTCGATGGCTTTTCCGCAAACTATGCAGTGGCGGTGCGGAACGAGAGGCATAACTTTTGTCATTCGATAATATAAAAATTTTTTCACATCCCTAGGCTAAAGAAAATTTTATTACACATTCAAAGAACTTGATTTCATGAAAATTCCGCTACTGCTTATACTCAACCTTGCAGTTGTTCTGCTCTCGATCTCTGTGGGCAGTTCGCACTATGGGTTTGATGAGGTCTATCAGATTCTTCAGGGCATAGCAGACGAGACCACGAAGGCAATAATACTGGACTACAGACTTCCAAGGCTGATCTTGGCAATGATCGTCGGAGCTTCACTTTCCGCTTCCGGTTGTTCACTCCAAGCCTTATTTAGAAATCCCCTCGCAGAGCCTTATGTTCTCGGAATTGCAAGCGGTGCGAGTATGGGAGCAATCCTTTCGGTAATTCTTGGCTTTGGTGTATTCGGCAGAATCCTTTTGGCCTTTTTTTCAGCAATTATGACTGCTTACTTGGTATTTTTCATTGGTAGCACAAGGAAGTTTAGAGACCAGAGTTATGCAATTCTGCTTGCGGGAATTGCTATTGCATCCTTTCTGTCAGGATTGAATTCTCTGCTTCTCTATCTACATTCTCAAAGCCTTCATTTAGTTATCTTCTGGTTAATGGGAAGCTTTTCAAATCCCCAGTGGGAAGAAGTATACTTCTCGCTCCCATTCCTTATAATAGGTTTATCATTCCTTCTTGCAACTTCTTGGAATCTTAACGCCCTTCTTCTGGGAGACGAGCATGCTAAAGCGGTCGGCATCAATGTTGATAGATACAGAGCGGAGCTGATCTTTTTCACATCTCTTTTAACTTCAACAGCCGTCGCTGTGAGCGGAGTTATCGGCTTCGTTGGGATAATAATCCCCCACACTGTCAGACTTTTAATTGGGGAAGAACATAGACAGCTTTTGCCAGCAACGATTTTGCTCTCAACAGCTTTTATGCCACTCGTGGATGTATTTGCGAGAATTTCGTCGAGCGGTGAAATTCCCGTGGGGGCGATTACCGCGATCCTCGGTGGCCCATTTTTCCTGTACCTCCTCATGAGGCGAGGTTTATGAGGCTGAAAGTCGATAAAATAACGGTAAAGCTTGGTAGCTCAGAAATACTGAAGGATTTGACGATCGAAGCAAAGAAAGGGGACTTCATCGCACTTCTCGGACCAAATGGAAGCGGAAAGTCAACACTGCTGAGAACAATCTTCGGAATCATAAAACCGTTAAAAGGAGTTGTCTTTTTTGATGGAAAGGAGGAAGAGAAAGGCTATCTCCCACAGGAAACAGCGGATACCAATCTTAGGGTAATTGAGGTTGTTTTGCTCGGCAGAACTCCTTACTTGGGCAGAATAAAGAGTCCAAAAGAGAAAGACTTCGAGATAGCCATGGATGCTCTTAGAAGTGTTGGAATGGAAAATTTTGCAGACAGGAAGTTTTCAGAGCTCAGCGGTGGAGAAAAGCAGAAGGTTTTGCTCGCAAGACTTTTCGCTCAGGAGCCCAAGATCTTATTGCTTGACGAACCAACAGCGCACTTAGACATCTCCGCACAGCTTGAAATAATGAGGATCATAAAAGAGCTCGCAGGGGACAGAATCGTGATCGTTGCTCTTCACGACATAAATCTCGCCATTTCTTTTGCAAACTGCATTCTTATGATAAAAGATGGTAGAATAGCTTATGCAGGAAGTCCGAGGAATGTTATAACAGAGGAAAGCATAAAAGAAGTTTTTGGCGTCGAAGTAAGCGTGAAGAGACATGGGCAAATTTATGTTATCCCTAAGATAAAAAGTAGCATCAATGGTAGAAGAGTGCATGTGATCTGCGGAGGAGGAAGCGGTAAGGAATTGCTCCATCTTCTGAGCACAGAGGGCTATTCGGTTTCCGCTGGTGTGCTGAATGCACTTGATTCGGACTGGGAGATAGTTTCTGAAATCGGAGGGATGATCGTTGACGCTCCGCCCTTCTCCGAGATAAGTGAGGACGCTCACCAGAGAAATTTAGAGGCTATAAAGAATTCTGAGGCAGTAATTTTGGCAGATCTGAGCATTGGAAGGGGGAATTTAAAAAATCTCATCTCAGCGAAATATGCGAGTGAGCTCGGAAAGCTGATCGTCGTTGATAAGACTCCATTCGAGGAGAGAAATTTTGTAGGCCAGGAAGCGGAGAAGATTTATTCCGAAATTCTGAAAAATGCGACCGTTGTTAAAAGCGAGGGTGATGCATTGAATGCCTTACGGAAACTACTATCTCGATGATAACACTGTAATCGTTTACGGAAATTTTTTTGGGGTCAGCACTGGCCTTCTTGGTGGGTGGAAAAAGGTTAAATGCGCTTTTAATCACACAGTTGGCGAGGATTTTTACAGAATGAGGGAACTGGATTACTTAAGGCGCGTTGCGAAGAAATATGGGCTTAAAGATTATTTTGGTCTGCTTACCGCAGTTCCAATGAGATGTTTGAGCATTAAAAGCTTTGGAAATGCGACCGCATTCGTTACCGCTGGCGTAGATAATCCAAACGACTTAACGATCAACGTGATCCTTGTTCTTGAAGCAAAGCTAAGCAGATCCGCTTTTCTGAATGCGATCATCACCGCGACTGAATCAAAAAGCAAGGCTTTACTTAGCTCAGGCTATAACTTCACGGGGACGAATACGGATGCAGTAGTCGTCTTAAGCACTCAGAAAGGTTCTTACGAGAGGTTTACCGGGCCAGCGAGCAGACTGGGTATCGAAATTTGGAAGGCAGTATTTGAAGGAGTTATTGAGAGTCTAAAAAAGTGGAATTCAGAAAAAAAGAAGTGATTTTTTAGCATCTAATGGACGACCATTGATTTAAGGAAACATCGAGGAATTTTAAGAGGTCTGGTTTAAGAGAAAATTTTATATACTTTAATAATTAACAAACAGCAAAGGTTGGGTGAGGTGATAGAATGGGTGAAAAGCCTACAGCTGCGTTTGTTCTTTCTTTGATAGGGGGTATCTTTATATTGCTTTCGGGTTTGGTCGTGGCAGTGGTTTTGGGTATCTTTGGTGGAGCTGTATCAATGGTTCCGGGAATGGAATTCATGGGAGGTGCGATAGCGCTCTTTGGTCTTCTTGGACTCATCTTTGGAATACTTGTGATAGTTGGCGCAGTGATGATGAATAGCGGAGTGCAGAGTAAGGTAAAAACGGGCTCGGTAATAGTTCTGGTCTTCTCGATCTTGAGCCTTGTTGCCGTTGGTGGGGGATTCTTGATAGGCTTCATTTTGGGACTCATCGGGAGCATTCTGGGATTGACTTGGAAACCAGCAACTGCACAATCTCCACCAGCTTAAAACCCAAAAGTTTAAAAAAACGAATTTATATTTCCTTTATATTTTTCCGCTTACTCTCTATAACCGCTGTCCATTCGAATAGGATAAATCTTTTATGATTAAACAATTAACACATTGCATGAAATTCGGGAACGTTTTGTCTCCGCCAATGCCACCACTCGATCGAGCCATTGGCATAGCGATTCAGAGCGAAGAATTGGGCTTTCATTCGGTCGTAATGCCAGATCATACGCTGATGGTTCCACCGGGATTAACTCCGAATACGCTGGCACTGCTTTCAGCAATCGCTGTGAAAACGAAAAATATATGGCTTGGAACAGGCGTAACAGACTTCGCAAGATATCATCCCTCAATCCTTGCGCAATTCTTTGCCACACTTGACAATCTAAGTCCGGGAAGACTTTTTCTGGGGGTTGGGTCGGGAGAGGCGATGAACATATTGCCTTTTGGAATCCCATGGAAAAAATTTTCCCAGCTCAAAGAGGGGATCGAGATCGTAAAAAGGCTCTGGGAGGGCGAGCAATTTTCATACTCGGGAAAAGCGTTTCAGCTTAAGGATGCATTTCTGCAGATCAAACCATTACAGAAAATTCCCATTTATCTTGGAGCAAATGGCAGAAGAACGAGAGAACTTGCAGGAATGCTGTGCGACGGCTGGATGCCGATAGCAGAGACACCAAAGACTTATAGGCAAAACTTTGAAGACGTAAAAAGGGGGGCGGAAAAGGCTGGAAGAAGTGCAGAAGAAATAGAACCTGCTTTGCAGATCTACACAGCCCTCGACTTTGATAGCGAAAAAGCGATGGAAAGAGCGAGAAGATTCGCTGGAATTGTGATCTCCGCAATTGAAAAGGTCGAGCAAGCAGGATATGAGCTTGATATACCTAAAGAGTTTCCAAAGAAGTTCTACTTTGAAAAGCTTCTGCTAACAGATGAATCGATGTCAAAATTCGTTGAATACTCTGGGAAGGTGAAGGACGAATTGATATCGGATTTCTTCATAGTTGGAAATGTTGAGGAATGCATTTCAAAGATCGAGGAGTTCAGAAAAGCAGGAGTAAAGCACCTGATGATAATAAACGTTGGTCCAGATCCGAAGCTTGTCATGAAGGTATATGCAGATAAAATAATACCCTCTTTCAGTGAGCAGTAGCGAAATATTTCTATTTGCTGTTTTTTATTTACCATCATTATGCTTCAAGTAAAAATGTTGATAGCAATTGGTACCGGGAGAGCTTTACAGGGTGAAGACCGTAGCCATTCTGAAACAAAATCAACTCCAGGATTCGAGCTTTTACTTGCAATATCCCCTACTTCTAATTACATTGGTTTTGGGGAGGAGAAACTAACTTTTTTGAGCTAAAAATTTTTAAATGGCGAGGCAGGGAGAAACAGAGCTTATAGCGGGGCGTGGATTTGAACCACGGATCTGCGGGTTATGAGCCCGCCGGGATTACCTGACTACCCTACCCCGCTTCAACATCTTTAAATATCTCTCAGTATTTCAAGTTTTTCTTATTCATGCTGGCCCTCTTTATAATGAGGACAGGATGGAAGTGGGGCCACAGTAAAGTTTATCAATAGAAGCGGATTCATAACGCTATGGATTTAAATTTCATAACAAATTTCATTACAATACTCGGGACTTTGACGCTGGCAACCGCTCTTGGGGCACTGCTTACAAGGGATAACTTCTACTCTGCCCTCTACATGTCACTTACTATGCTCTTCGTCGCTGGGATCTACGCTCTCTACAATCTTCAGCCATCCGTCGTGCTCATAACATTGGTTTTTGTGGGTGCTGTTGGAGTCATTACAATCGCAATTGCTGCAACATACAGAGCTCAAAGTTCGCGAAAGATCAGCTTGGCATGGGCACTGGTCATTGCAATTGTTTCCGCAACTTTAATCCTGCATTTTCCTTCCGCTGTAAGCTTCAATGTTTTAAGCAACGGTATAAGCTTCCTGAGCAATTATCTGCTCGCAGTCCTATTCCTCCTCGCAACGATGGTATTGGTTATGCTTTCAACGATAAAAATTATTAAGGAGGTAGGACGATGATGGAACTATTAATAGCCCTGTTGATCACGTTTGTAGCATTTTTAATGGCGCTGTCCGCTAAAGATACAGTCAGACTACTGATAAGCCTTGAGCTAATGTTCGCTGGTGTTTTTTTAGCAATAATACCGCTTTTCGCTAAAATACCTGATACCGCGTTTGCGATCTTGGTTGTAGCAATTTTCACGAGTGGTGCAGAGCTTCTCATTCTTATCTCAGCTATCGTGATTCTCGATAAACTAAAAAGAGGCGTTGAAATTCAGAAGATCTCCACAGGAGGTGATACGGAATGAGCCTGATCTTATTCGCCTTGATTGTTCCACTCCTCGTGACCTTTATCCTCCCTCTATTCAAACCGAGGATTGCGACAATCCTCTCAACTATTTCATTTCTTGTCCCGGCTGGAACCGCTTTATGTGCTCTTTTAACCGCACAGAGAGAAGAAGAGCTTCTAATGAATCTACCCGCTCCAATAGGAGACTTTTACCTCCTATACGATCCCATTAGCCATGCTCTCGGTTTTACGATTTCACTGGTATCTGCAATGGTCGCTCTTTACTCTTTACCCTACATGAAGCACAGATTTGAGGAAATCGATGCTGGACTTGGGGAGTTTAGAAAATACTGGTTCCTCTACAACTTATATGCAGTCTCGATGCTGTGGCTGGTCTACAGCGGAAACCTACTTCTCCTGTACATATTTCTCGAAATATCTCTGCTCGCATCCTTTATGCTGATCTACTTATATGGCTACGGTAACAGACAGTGGGTAGGAATCCTTTATTTTGTCTGGACGCACATAGCTGGGGTTTTGGCTCTAACGGGTTTCTTGATAATCGCATTCGAAAACCAAACTCTTGCCTTGAACGAAATTAGAGCCATTGGATTTTTGCCCTGGCTTCTCATATTTATCGGAATGGTTGTAAAGCTTCCGGGACTTGGACCGCACATCTGGTTGCCATGGGCTCATGCTGAAGCTCCAACACCCGTCAGCGCACTGCTAAGCCCACTAACAGTTGGACTTGCGGGCTACATTCTGCTGAGGATCTATCTCATCGACAGTTCTTTCATCTCGCAGTTCAGAGACATAATAATCGCCTATGCAATAGTTTCGAGCATATACGCTGGGCTCAGCGTTTTCAGGCAGAGAGATTACAAAAGGCTTCTTGCATATTCAACAGTTTCTCAGATGGGCTATGTGCTAATTGCACTCTGTCTCGGCACATACGGACTCATGGGACTCGTGATCCAGTATATGAGCCACGCATTCGGCAAAGCGATCCTCTTTATGACTGCTGGAGCTTTGATCACAGCCTTCCACGGACTTAGGAGCCTTGACAAAATGAAAGGAATGCATGAATTCGTTCCAACGATCTCAAACGCTGCGCTGATTGGCTTTATGACTCTTAGCGGAATCATTACAATCGGAATGTTGGCAGAATTCCTTATCCTGATCGGTCTGACGCAGGTTTATGGATTTAACCTTGCAGTGATCTCGCTTGTTGTTCTCGTTTTTGTAATCACGGGGCTTTACAGCTTTTACACGATGAGGGAAATCTACTACGGAACTCCGATGGGATATGAAAAGCCAAAGTTCAGCAGGCTTCTCGATCTGCCTTTGTATGCAATAGCCTTCTTTAGCATAGCCTTCCTCTTCCCTCCACTCGCTCCAGCACTTCTTGATGGCATTAAGCTTGCCCTGGGAGGTGTTCTGCCATGATCGAGCTTTTGCTTTTAGCAATCTTTATTTCACCAGTAATTGGAAGCCTTCCAGTAGCATTTGCTTGGCTTTTAGATCCGAAAAGAAGCTGGGCTAGAAAGCTTCCAATCTTCGCAGTCCTGGGACTTTTCATTTCACTTCTGTGCACACTCTACATCCTGTTCAACTTTGGAGAGCTGGATGAGAGGGTATATAGACAAGTTAAATTTGAATGGCTTCCCGGCTTTAACATAAGCTTCACGTTCATCTTCGATTACCTCAGCAGGATAATGGGCGTTCTAACAGCCTTGATAGCCTTTCTAATAGGGGTCTATGGTCTGGAATACATGAAACACGACTATCGTCTTGGATGGTATTGGTTCTTCTTCAACCTATTCACCGCCTCGATGCTCCTCGTAGTTTACAGCGATAATCTACTCCTGCTTTTAATAGGCTGGGAGGGTCTTGGACTGGCTTCTTGGGCTCTCATCGGTCACTGGTTCAGGGACGATGACGAAATGAGCTTTGTTGGTGTGGTGGGAAGAAAAATTGGGAAACTGAATTACTTCTGGTCTCCAAGCTTCGGGGCTTGGAGAGCGATCTCAACCATTCGCCTTGGCGACATGCCAATGTTCTTTGCAATCGCTGTGATCTTCTTCTTAGCGGGGAACCTCAACATAAGCGAAATTAATTGGGGCGAGTTGTCTGAGAAGGTTGGTTCTGTCGGGATATTCTTAATCCTCTTCGCATTCCTTCTCGGCCCATTTACGAAATCTGCACAGCTACCTTTCAGCGAATGGCTTATGACCGCAATGACTGGTCCAACAACTGTCAGCGCTTTGCTCCATTCCGCAACTATGGTTGCAGCTGGCACATACGTTTTCATGCGCCTGAGCTGGTACATGGAACCTTGGAACATTCACAGCGCCGGTATAGAGGCTATATATGTTCTTGTTTTATTCTTGGGACTGATCTCTGCACTTTATGGCGCTTCAGTAGCACTGGGGTGCCTTGAAAGAAAAGTTCTGCTCGCAGCCTCAACAATGTCAAGTCTTGGCCTCATGTTCGCCACCGCCTCTGCAAGTCTCTGGGTAGGTAAATTTGCCATCATCGTCGCATTCTGGTATCTTGTAACCCACGCATTTGCCAAGGCAACTCTGTTTCTCGTTGCGGGTCATCTCATCCACGAGACACACAACAGATTCTGCGTTGGTGGTAAGGAACTTGCAAAGCATTTAAAGCTTGCATTCATCGCAACGATTCTTGCAACGCTTTGCTTGAGCGGAATTCCGCCTCTCACAGCTTACTGGGTGAAGTCTGCAATGGATGGCGTAATGCACCATCTGGAACACGAATTTGGCCTAATCCCACTGGCACTCCTTGTTCTAACTTCAGCCATTTACTCCGCATTCCTCGCAAAATTCCTGAGTCTGAACTTCCTTAAAGGCGAGTATCATGTGAAAGCCCATGGTGGTGGAAGGCTGATGAGCCTTGGTTATACTGCAATGGTTTCGTTGCTCCCATTAATACTTCTGCTTTACCTCTATCACCCGGATTTCCACGAATTCGTTGCAGAAGGCTTCCTAAATTCCTCTCTTGCGGTGGGTGGTATTGTTCTCTTCACCTACCTAATCGCACTATACAAACCGAGTCTTGAATCTCCAGTTGGCAGAGCACTTGGAGACAGGCTTTACTTGGCTTTTCTCAACGACTATATCATTCCAGCATTAGGATGGACTCTTGCAAAGCTTGTAGATTATTCGAACAGAGCAATAGATTTCTTCTGCCATAGGGCTATTCCAAGTGCTTTCGGTCTGTTGTCGATTGGAATAAGGCGGATTCAGAGCGGTAGCGTTGAACTTTACCTCAGGCTTTCCGCTGCTGTTCTCGTAGCCCTCGTTGCAATCGCGGTAGCATTGGGGGTGATCGGATGATTCTTGTTTTGCTTTCTCTCCTAATTCTAACATTTGCGGGAATTCTGAGCTACAAAGACTATAGGATTTCGCTGATCCTAAGCCTTGCTGTGCTTTTTGTTTCTCTTGAATTCGGGGGGATTCCAGCGATCATCTGCTTCCTCGCAATCCTAAACATCGTTTCGCTGGCAGTGATTAGAGGAAACCAGATTTCTGGCGTGGATTATGCGATGGTAGGTCTTATGGCTATCGCAACTATTTATGCCTTCATAACCTCTGACATCGCAGAACTTCTGGCATTATTCGTCGTGGTTTCAGTTCCGACTTACTTGCTGGTGATGGTAGATGAGGGTAAGCTAAACGTTGATACTGGCATTAAATACATAACCTTCATGGTGATAGCGACCGTATTGTTTATCATAGGCACGGTAATGCTTTATTCAGGCTACAGCTGGCAGAATTCAGCAATATACTTCTTTGGATTCCTTTTGCTTTTAATCGGCCTAGCATTGGAAGTTGGAATTGCTCCGCTACATGAATGGGTTCCCGATATTTTTGCGAATGCAAATCCGATCTCCGTTTCAATAATCGCTTCACTTGCAAAATTCGTGCCATTCATTGTTGCTATGAAGGTCATAATGATCACAGCAACCGAGTTAACGACTTCTGCACTGCTTGTCCTCGCAGTTTTTTCAGCAATTTCAATGTTCATCGGGAACATCGGAGCACTTACAACTCAGAATCCTGCAAGAATTTTGGCCTACTCAACTGTTGCAAACATGGGCTATGTGCTCGCAGCATTCGTAGCTATCATGGCTTCTAAAGATCTCGTTTATTATGCTATTGCAGGAGCTTTGCTACAGCTCTTCGTAAACGCCTTTGGGAAGGTTGGATTTTTCAATGCAATCAAAGGAGGTGCGTCGAACGTTTCGAATTACATTTTGTGCTTCTCCTTCATAGGTATTCCGCCATTAATGGGTTTCTGGGGAAAGTTCTTTATAATCTATGCATTGGTCTTCTCGAATTATCTTTGGCTCGCAATTATTCTAGTGCTTAATTCAGCGATCTCAGTCCCATATTATCTCAGACTCGTCAGGATTACGAAGGCAAGTACTCCTGATATGCTTACAAACATCTTGACTACCACTACCGCTGTGGTCATGCTTGTAACCTTGATTCCACCAACATGGTTTGTTGAGCTCGTTTCGGAGGTGTTTAAATGATCGAAAACCTGCTCGTTTTAATCTTGGTAGTTGCGGTTGCTCTGATCACCGATGTAGCGGTGCTGATCCTCATCAAAATTCTGCCAAAGTATCGGATGACTCCAGTGAAGGTCCAGAGGTTCGAAGCGGGAAATATTCCGATAGGGCATCCAAAATGGGTACTTCCAATGCAGTATCTTGGCTTTGTTATCATCTTTTTGGCACTTGAACCTGTTTTCGTCCTAATTCTTCTTCTTTCTGCGGTTCCAACTGCAGATGTCTATGCATTCACACTTATCGCACTCGCACTGTTTATTCCCGCTCTGTATGCTGGATTCAATTATTCTCTGGACATTGCGGGGCTAAAGAGAGGTGGTAAAGATGGATGAATTCGTGAAGTTCATAAACTCAGGAGTGCTTGCCCCCTTCAAGCGCTGGGGGACTAAGTGGAGCTTATGGCCCGTGCACCTTGTGACCGCATGCTGTGGAGCGGAGTTTGCCCATGCTTTTGCATGCGGTTATGATGGTGAAAGGATCGGGGCTTTAAGCTACGGTATTGCAAGACAAACAAATCTTATAATCGTCGAAGGAGCGATTACAAGGAAAATGGCAAAGGTTTTGAGAATAACCTGGGAGCAGATGCCAGATCCGAAGTTTGTGATCGTCATGGGGGCCTGCGGGCTAAATGGGGGAATTTTCTGGAACGGTTACAACCTCGTCAAACCGTCTGAAGTCGTTCCAGTTGATTTCTTCATCCCGGGATGTCCTCCAACCCCTGAGGCACTGCTAAGGGGAATAAGACAGCTTCAGAAAAAGCTTGAGACAGGAGATGCTGAAAGCTCTGCTGATTTCTATGACCTAAAGCTTAAAAAGGGCAAGCTTCCAAAGTTTTTGCCAAAAAGCCCGAAAAAGATCTCAGTAAATCCCTGCATAGTTATAGACAGGAGGAGGGAAGTTGACTGGGAGACTGGAAAAAAGCTTCTTGAGAGCTTTAAGGTTTTGAAAGTCGAGAATATGGTGATAACAGCAAAGAATAGGATCGCTCTGAGGGTTTCTGCAGATAGAATACGAGAAGTTGCTTCCGAGCTGAGAAAAATGGGTTTTGACCACGTAAAATCTGTTAACGTTATAGATCTGCCTGCTGAAGGAAAGTTTATCGTTGAGTATCACATTTCCAGCTACTCCATTAGAGAGTTCATGCCAGTAATTCTGAATCTGTTTGCGGAAATTCCGAGAGCAAAGCCAGAGGTGGATAGTCTTTCAGACATATTCCCGAGTGCGGACTACATGGAGAGGGAGATGCAAGATCTTTTCGGAGTCGTTTTCAGGGGGAATCCGTGGAAGGGGAAGTTTTTGCTTGCTCCGGATACTCCAGAAAACCCGTTGAGGAAAGATTTCAAGCTTCAGGAAGAAGTTTATGTGGGGGATTGAGATGAGGGAAGTCGCGATAGACGTCCCAGTTGAGCCTCCAAAGGAGCTCGAAAGTCTGTTTCTGCCAGTTCCAAAGGAATACGTTGAGGAAGCATATAAGAAAGACGAGTTTCTGGTCCTCGTAGGCCCACAGCACTCGGGAAGTGGGCACATGCGATTGATCGTCCGGGTTAAAGGCGATGTGATCCAAGAGGTGATCCCAGATCCAGGATATGTTCATAGAGCAATAGAGAAGCTTGCTGAGAACAGACTTTACATTCAGAATATTCCGCTCGTCGAAAGACCAGCAATAATGGACTCCGCAAATCTGAATCTGGGCTATGTTAGGGCGATCGAAGATGCGATGGAAATAGAGGTGCCGGACAGGGCAAAGTATTTGAGAACGATTCTCGCGGAGCTCTGCAGGATAGGGACGCATCTTTACGATGCGGCAATTCTTTCGGTATTTCTTGGACACACGACAGGTTTCATGTATCCTTTTGGCATTAGAGAGCTCATATGCGAGGCATTGGTGAAAATGACAGGAGCAAGGTTCACTTCTTCCTTCATAATCCCCGGCGGTGTTCGAAGAGATGTTGAAAAGGAGACGCTTGCCTGGATCTACTCAGCAACCTTTGCGATCGAGAGGAGACTGAAGAGCTTTGAGAGGATCTTTATAAAGAATCCAACGGTTATTGCTAGGCTCAAAGAAGTTGGAGTTTTGAGCAAGAAGGAGGCGATTGAATTCGGTGTTGTCGGTCCATTCCTCAGGGCAAGCGGAGTTGAATATGATGCCAGAAAGGTCGAGCCCTACGAAGCTTATGATCGCGTTGACTGGGATATCGTTGTCGCTGATGAAGGAGATAGCTATTCAAGACTTCTAGTTCGAGCCAATGAAATAGGGCAGAGCCTGAAGATCATAAGGCAGTGCATAACAGATATTCCAGAAGGGAAAGTGATAAGCGATCAGATCTGCGAAGGGAACGATATAAGGGGAGAATTTTTCGACAAGCTTGCGGATATAGTTTTGCCTACAGGGGAATACACAACAATTACCGAAGCGGGAAGGGGTTCTGTGATCTTCACAATTGTGAGCGACGGTGAGAGCAATGTGCCTTATCGTCTTCGAATTGTAACACCCGGGTGGCTTTATCTCCGTGGCTTCGTGGAGTCACTCAAAGGAGAAAGGCTTGCGGACCTTCAGGCAATATACGGAAGTTTTGGTTATTTCCCGCCGGAGGCAGATAGGTGATGGAAATGCTCGATGCTTTAATGCAGATCTTCAAATCCAACATGTTGGAAATTCCCGCGATTCAGCCCATCGTAGACCCGCTCATGCAGATCCCGTGGTTAAACCTGCTCGTAGCTTTACTCCTTTGGCGCCCGTTCTTTGCCATAGTCGTCATGCCAGGGCTTTTGGTTCTCATGATCTGCCTGCTATACATCATCTGGTTTGAGAGAAAGCTTACTGCAAGAATCCAGTGGCGTGTTGGACCTTTGGAAGTCTTTAGACCGCTCAGAGGCGCTATTCAAGCTCTCGCAGATGGCTTAAGATACTTTTTCCAGGAGTCGATTGTGCATAAGGAAGCGCATCGCCCTTACTTCGTCCAGCTTCCGATCTTGGCTTTCATTCCCGTTCTTCTGCCAATCGCATTCATTCCTGCTGGTAACGTAGTTGGAATAAAAACACCTTACGCGATTCCACTAATCGTTGCCTTTCTTTCTTTGATCCCGATAACAGTCGTTGCAATAGGCTGGGCTTCAAACAGCAGATTTGCATTCATAGGCTCAGTCAGAGAAGCTCTAATGTATGTCGCCTACGAGATTCCGTTCATAATAGCAGTGATCTCGATGATCTACCTGTATGGTAGTGCGGATCCATATGTCGCAGTCGAGAAGCAGAGCATTCCGGGAGCTTTGCTGAATCCTGTAGCTTTCCTGGTCTTTATAATCTCTATGCTTATGGCAACCTCCCGCCTACCGTTCGAGATCCCTGAAGCAGACCAGGAGATAGCCTTTGGGCCATTTGTAGAATATTCTGGAATGCTCTTCGGGCTTGTAATGGTTCTTGCGTACGAGAAGCTTTACATAATGTCATTGCTGTTCACAATTCTGTTCTTAGGCGGTTGGAGTGGTCCACAGCTCGCAATCCTTGGAGACCTCAACGCTCCGCTCTGGCTCGTGATCAAAACACTCATAGTGATCTCGGTTCTGGTAATCGTCAGATCAATGTATGCACGCTTTAGAATTGATCAGGCTTTGAGAATAGGTTTTAGCTGGCTTCTGGCTTTTGCGATTATAGCTTTGGCAATTGGTGTGGTGTTAGGATATGAGGGCGGAATTTAAGGTGGGAAAGCTCGATATGCTGAGAATGCATATCGATGTCATTCGCGAAGCATTCAAACAGGTGATAGTTCCTGACAGGATAACAGTAGAATATCCGAGAGAGAGAAAAAAGTATCCGGCGAACTTCAGAGGATTAATTTTCTGCGATCGCGATAAATGCATCAGCTGTTTCAGATGCGCCCATGTATGTCCAGCGAATGCAATTCAGATCTACTTTTACGAAAAAGCGTGGCCTGGAATAGACTACACAAAATGCATATTCTGCCATTTTTGTGTAGACAGCTGTCCAACTGGGGCTTTGAGACCAACGAAGATCCACGATATGGCTTTTGCAACCATGGAGGAGATGAAGCTTAAGGCAACGCAGACGATTAAGCCCCCCGAGGTATTCCGAGAAGATCTTCTCGTAGTTGAGTATCAGGTTGATGAAAAGGGGTGGAAACTGGTCAGAAAAAAGGAGAGAGACGAACTCATCGTCGAAGTTCTTCCGCCAAGGATAAGGAGAAAGATCTCGACATGTGTTGATCCAGAGAGCTGTCTCGGCTGTAAACTTTGCGTTGAGCTCTGTCCAAGCAATGCAATAGCAGTCGATAGAAAGGTGAACAAACTCAAGATCTTGTCTGAAAAATGCACTGGTTGTGGAATTTGTGTCAGAAACTGTCCAATGAAGGTTCTTGAGCTTAAAGAGGTGAAATGATGCAGGAATGGCAGGTAATTTTGCCGGAAAAAAAGCACAAGAAGAAATTCTTCGGCAATCTGCTCGAAGAAGTCATCAAGCCAGCACTCTGCTCCCACTGCACAGCCTGCTCCGCGATCTGC
>JASKJN010000021.1 GCA_030153385.1 Archaeoglobaceae archaeon | reverse complement strand
GAAGAGACATCAGCAGCGATAGAAGAGCAGACCGCAGCGGTTCAGCAGATAAGCAGCTCGATCGAAGCCATAGACAAGATAGCGGAGAAAACTTTCAAGAAAATAGCAGAAACGTACAAACTCTAATTTTTTGTTTCTATGAGTTGGACAAACAGCTTTAGAGATGTTGAAGGTGAAGGTGTTAGGGAAGTGAATTTGTTTGCAAAAAATGGGGGGTGATATTTGTGCAAGCTGTGAAAAATGAAAGTGAAACGGTTCAAGTTATCGTTTTCAGGCTTGGAGAGGAACGCTATGGTGTGGATATATCCCAGGTTAGAGAGATAATTCGGCCATCGCAGATAACAAAAATTCCGAACGCTCCGGATTTTGTTGAAGGAATTATAAATCTTAGAGGTCAAATAACAACAATTATAAACCTCAGAAAGCGATTTGGAATGCCACCCAAGCCAATAGACAACGATACCCGCATCATTGTTGTAGAATACAACAACGCAGTCATAGGGATGATGGTTGACACTGTGAACGAGGTGAAGTATCTGGCTCAGAAGGACATAGAGGCTTTGCCTAGCATAGTAACATCAAGAGAGGAAGCTAAATTCTTAAAAGGTGTTGGAAAGCTACCTGACGGATTGCTAATACTGATCGACCTGAACAAGGTTCTGAACGAGGGAGAAGTTGAGAAACTGAGATAACATGCCTGAGACTAAGCTAATCGCTGAGCTTTTTGAGGGAGGTTGGAAAAAGGTAGAGGTCATTATAGGAGAGAAGAGCATGGTTTTTGGTAAGGAAAAAATCGATTTCAGGAACATCACGGACCTGGAGCTAACAACATTCGGGGGAAAGGAGTGCATTAGGCTGAAAAGCGGTAAGGACTACTACTTAAGCTTTGGAGATAAACAGAGGCAGATATTTAGATTTCTTGCGTTTAATATAAAATCCGATAAATTTGCTGTATATTTTCTTTCTCCCGCCTTGCGTGGCGGTGTGCTCGTTGCCAATTCAAAGTGGGAAAAGGGATACTTCAGTATAACAGAGTCAGCGGTATGGTTTTTATCTCCTGAAAAACAGATTAGAGTACCATTAAACGCTATTGGGTCCGTTTCCAGGGATACAAGAACCGTGGGAGATAAGCCAAGAGTAGTCCTTTCGCTAACACATCTCGAAGGCAAGGAGGTTATAACAAGCTTCGTTCTTTGCCCCGAAACAACTTTGGAACTGCTCATGGACTATCTGAGAAGAATCCTTGAACAGCAAAAGCCAAAAGAGAAGTTTTCAGAAATCGAGGAGCAAATCCTCACGATGGTCTACACAGGTGTCGACTCTTCCAGCATCGAATCTGTTCTCGGGATATCTACAGAAGAGCTCAACAAAATCTATGACAAATTCGTTTCCCTTGGTATTGCGAAAGTCGTTAAAATTCGAAAAGAGATCGAGCTAACTCCGAAAGGAGTTGTTATTGTTAGCGAAATTGCCAAGAAACTGGGAGGTGGTAAGGGTGGTTAGAGTTCTCGTGGTGGATGATACCGCATTCATGCGTAAGTTGTTGAAAAACATCCTCTTCTCCGCTGGCTTTGATATAGCGGGAGAAGCGGAGAATGGAAAGCAGGCGGTTGAACTGTACAAGCAGTTGAAACCGGACATAGTCACGATGGACATAGTGATGCCAGAAATGAACGGTATCGACGCTCTGAAGGAGATAAAGAAACTGGACCCCAATGCAAAGGTTATCATGTGCACAGCAATTGGACAGGAGCAGATGGTTAAGACCGCGATAAAACTTGGGGCGAGGGGCTACATCGTCAAGCCTTTTCAGGCACCGAAAGTTATTGAGGAACTCAAAAAGGTAGCAGGAGTATGAGAGTTCTTGTAGTTGATGATTCCGCCTTGATCAGACTCAGAGTTGGAGAGATACTTAGAAAAGAAGGATTTGAAGTTTTCACAGCCAAGGATGGTGTTGAAGCCATTGAAAAGACCGCCAAACTGAAACCAAATGTGATCACCTTAGACGTTAACATGCCAAGGATGGATGGATTGAAGGCGTTAGAACAGATAATGAGAGATAATCCCACTCCAGTCGTGATGCTGAGTTCTCTTACGTTTGAAGGAGCGAAGGAGACCATTGAAGCCTTGCGCCTGGGTGCGGTTGATTTTATAGCAAAGCCAAGCACAGGAATAGAGGAAATTGCGGATGAAATCGTGAGAAAGGTTAAAATGGCTTCGAGTGTGAATTTGAACATATTGAGGCTTCAGAATCTGAAGAAGATTAAAGGAGAAGTTTTAAGAAGGGAATGGAATGTCAAGAAAGAGATCTGTGTTCTTATCGGATCTTCTACTGGTGGCCCTTCTGCACTGGAACAGATAATCCCAAGGCTTCCCGAAGATTTTCCCGCACCAGTCTTCGTAGTTCAGCATATGCCTCCAAACTTCACAAAACAGCTTGCAGACAGATTAAACGATCTTTCGGAGATAGAAGTGAAAGAAGCCGAAGAAAATGAGAGGGTTCACAAAGGAATCGTCTACATAGCTCCGGGCGGAAAGCACATGAGACTCAGGAAAGCTTTAGGAGTTATAAGAATAAAGCTCACAGATGATCCACCGGTAAATAATGTAAGGCCTTCTGTTGACGTCACCGCAGAATCTGTAGCTGAAATTTATGGTGGAAACGTCGTTGGAGTCATTCTCACAGGAATGGGAGAGGATGGTGCCAAGGGGATGAAAAAGATCCACGATCTCGGTGGGAAGGTGATCGCTTGTAGCGAGGATACGTGCGTCGTTTTTGGAATGCCCAAGGCAGCGATCGAGATAGGGGCTGTTGATAGTGTTAAGCAGATCTTTGAGATTCCAGAAGAGATCGCGAGATTTGTTGAGGTGGTTGGGTGTGAGTGATTATAAAGCGGAATTCCTTCAGGAAGCAAGAGAATACGTTGAGCTGATGAATCAGAGCTTTTTAAGGCTTGAAAAAGGGGATAATTCTGCTATAGACGAGATCTTCAGGGCGATGCATACGATAAAAGGAATGGCCGGCTTTATGGGGTATAAAAACCTGGAGAATCTCTGCCACAGGCTCGAGAGCTTCTTGAGTGAATTGAAAGGCAAAGAAGTAAGCGAAGAGACAGTTGATCTTTTACTTTTGAGCTCCGATCGGATTTCAGAGATCCTAAACAAGATAGAGGCTGAGAATAGCGACGAAATAGATTGCGATGATATATTGGATAGTATCACCTCATTAGAGAAAAAGGAGAGTAAAACCTGTGAAAAAAAGGAGGGTGGAGATTCTAAGAGGTTTGCTGAGGATGCAAATCTAAGGATCGAGATAAAAATCAGTGATGACTGTGCGATGAAAGGGGTTAGGGGTTTACTCATACTCGAAGCTTTAAAAGAGGTATGCGAGATAAAAGCAACAGAACCCGAGGAAAGCAAGATCGAGGAAGGTTGCGATCTCTTCTTAGTATTTGCAAATGGTGATGCCAAGAAAGTAGACGAAGTTTTGAGCGGTATTGCGGAAATCGAAAGATATACGATCAGCGAAACAGGTATTTCAAAAAAGGAGAGAAAAGAAGATAAAATAGAAGAAAAAACTCCGGAAGTTATTCAGCCACAGAAGAAAAGCGACAGTGTTAGAGTCGATGTAAAAGTTCTCGATACCATAATGAATCTTATCGGGGAATTGGTGATCATAAAGGGCAGATTGCTGCAGATCTCTGGAAAATACGAGATCCCTGAGCTAAGCGAAGCGGTCAGCATAATGGAAAAGTCGATCACGAGTCTTCAGGATGAAGTGATGAAGGTCCGGATGGTGAAGGTCGAGAGAGTTTTCAGCAAGTTTCCAAGAATGGTCAGAGATCTTGCAAGAAAATTAGGAAAGAAAGTCGAATTCGTTATGGAGGGTCTTGACACTGAGCTCGATAGAACGGTGCTTGATGAAATGAGTGATCCAATAATGCACCTGATCAGAAATGCAGTTGACCACGGGATAGAGAGTCCTGAGGAGAGAAAGGCTAAGGGAAAGAGCGAAACCGGGCTTATAAAGCTCTCTGCAAGAAGAGAAAAGAATAATGTGGTGATAGAAATTGAGGATGATGGAAGAGGAATAGACCTTGAAAAGATTAGAAAAAAAGCGATAGAAAGAGGGTTAATATCGGAATCCGCTCAGTTAAGCGAGGAGGAATTGAAGAATCTTATCTTTCTTCCCGGCTTCTCCACAAATGACCGGGCAACTGAGATCTCTGGGAGAGGCGTGGGAATGGATGTTGTAAAAACAACAGTTGAGAGACTTGGAGGAAGTCTTAAACTCATTTCTGAAAAAGACCGGGGAACAAAGATCAGAATAAATCTCCCTCCAACCGTTGCAATAATAAAGTCCCTCCTGGTTAGTGTTGGAGGCCAAGTTTACGCGATTCCACTCTCAAATGTTGTAGAGGCAGTTTATGTTGACAGCAATAATGCGAAAAACATACACGGAAACCTCTTCCTGATTGTTAGAGGAAAACTTATTCCCTCATTCAGGCTCAGCCAGCTTTTTGGCTGTGAAAACGGAAAAGAAAGGGAAGTGGGTATAATTGTGGAGAAGGAGAGCGAAAAATATGCCCTTATAGCGGATTCGATTATCGATCAGCAGGAGATAGTAGTTAAACCACTTACAGGATACCTTTCAAAAATTAAAGGTTTTAGCGGTGTTACCATCCTTGGAGATGGCACTGTTGTGCCAATAATAGATATTTCGAGCCTTTTGGGAGGTGATAAGTTTGGTTGATCTGAAATTCGAGGAACTGGATGCACTGCGAGAACTCGGAAACATCGGAGTGGCGCATGCAGCAACCTCTCTTTCAACAATGCTGGGCAGACTTGTTGAAATGAATGTTCCCAATGTGCTGGTAGTGGGGATATCTGAGCTTCACAAATACTTCGAAGATCAAGTAGTTGTTGGTGTTGTTACCGCTCTTGAGGATGTAGAAAATGGGAGAACAGGTTATCTTTATATATCCTTTCCGGAGGCGAAAAAAATTGCCCGCCTTATAATAGACGATGAAAGCCTAGCGGATTCGACGATAATGGAGCTCGGAAACATCTTATCTTCTGCCTTCTGCAACGCTGTTGCGGAGATGCTCGGGATCATGCTCATTCCTTCCCCTCCAAGCCTTGCAGAGGATACGAGCATAGCGATCATCGAAGTAATAGCTGCGCAGATCGCAGAAAAGAGCGATAACGTGATAATATTCGAGACTGAGCTGAAAGAGAGCGAGGATGCGGTTAGAATCTTCATCTTCCTTGTCCCGGATGAGAAGTTTTTTGATTACATACTGAAAATGCTTGGTATGCTGGGATAAAATGGAGATCATAGTCGGAATCGGGGAGTCCAAGGTTTCGAAGTCCGGCGTTCTTAAGACAGTAGGTTTGGGTTCGTGCTTGGGCATAGCCATCTATGAAATGAAGCTTAGAGCGGGTGCGTTGGCACACGCGATGCTTCCAAAGTCCAATGGTGTTAAAAGCGCTAAATACGTTGATTCAGCAATTGAGATATCCATTGAAGCTTTGGAAAATCTCGGAGGAGATAAAAGAAATATGGTTGCGAAAATTGCTGGAGGTGCTCAGATCTTCAAGCATATGACACTTGAAAATCTGATGATCGGGGAGCGGAACCTCGAAGTCGCGAAGGAAATTCTGAAAGAGCAAGGGATCAGAATCATTTCTGAAGACACAGGTGGAAGTTCCGGAAGAACCCTATATTTTTTTGTAAACGACGGGAGGCTTTTGGTAAAATACAGCAATGGTAACGAACTATGGATCTAATTTTAAGAGGTATCATCAACTACGTTTCGAAGAAGAGCGGGCTGAAGCTGGAAAGATATAGGGAAAGCTACCTTCGCAGAAGGCTTGAACTTAGAATGCGCTGTCTTGGCATTGATGACCTCTCCACTTATTTCAGATATTTGAAAACGAATGATGCGGAGATCAATGAGCTTTTGAATGTGATTGCAATAAACGTGACGGAGTTCATGCGGGATATCACGCCATTTGAGTTTTTTATGAAGAACATCCTCCCCGAGCTTTCAATGAGGAGGAAAACTCTTAGGTTCTGGAGTGCTGGATGTGCAAACGGTGAGGAGGCGTACAGCATTGCAATTGCTGTGCTTGAAACATTACCAGAGTGCAATTTCTCCGTTTATGCAACTGATATCGATGAGGATAGCCTTGAAAAGGCCAAGCGAGGTATTTACAGCAGAGAACAGTTAAAGAATCTGTCTGGAGAGCTTGTTGAAAAATATTTCGAGAGAGTTGGAGATCAGTTTAGGGTTAGAGACTTCGTAAGAAGACATGTTAGATTTAAGAGACACGATCTCACATCAGAGGAACCAGTGACGAAGTTCCTTGACACGATTTTCTGCAGAAACGTCATGATCTACTTCACGGAAGAGCAGAAAGAAAAGGTCATTAGAGATTTTTATGAAGCCCTGAATTCAGGTGGATATCTGATAATAGGAAAGAGCGAAAGCATTCCAAAAGGAAACTTTGAATGTGTAAGCCTGACGGAAAAGGTCTACAGGAAGATATGATTTTTAAAGCCTGAGCAGAGCGTTTTTGTGCTTTCAAGAATTGTGCTGAAAAACATAATATACAACAGCTCATCGGTCCTGATTCAGAGCTTAATTGGGCTAATTGTTGTCATATTTCTAGCGAGGACGCTCAAACCAGAGCTTTTTGGACTTTACTCTCTCTCCCTCTCACTCGTTTCTGTTCTCGCAATATTTGCAGACCTCGGAATAAACTCTGCAGGAACAAGATATATTGCTGATGCTGTTTCAAAACACGACCACAGCCTTGCAGGAGGATACTTCTACTTTCTGATAAATTTTAAGCTCATTCTTACCCTCCTAGTCACCATCTTGCTTTTCATTTTCTCAGAAACGATTTCTTCAGCCTTCGAAAAGCCCATCTCACTCCTCTTGAAAATTCTCTGCATATATCTCCTTTTCAACTCCTTCACCTCACTGCTTTTGGCGGTAGCCAATGCGATGAATGACTTTAAAGCGAATCTGCTGATCAACACGCTTTCAAGCCTTTCGAAGCTTATCCTAACCTTTCTTCTCGTCCTGCTCGGGCTTTCTGTGGTTGGTGCAACTCTTGCATTTTCCCTTTCCGCACTGATCGGCTTTTTGTTTGCGGTCTATTATCTGCTAAGAAAGTATGGAATCATTTTTGCTGGAAAGAAGAAGATAGAGGCAAAAAGGGTTCTTAAGTTCGTCTTCTACTCCGCAGTTATTTCTATCACATGGGTCATATTTGCAAACGTTGACATGGTTATGATCGGTTACTTCCTTTCTGCTGAAGACGTCGCCTATTACAGAGCAGGATTCAGCATAATTTCAGCAATTACTGGTTTTATATCTATTCCGGGAGTTCTTTTACCTGTCTTCGTTAGACTTGAAGGAGAAGATCTAAGCAGAGCTTTTTCAAGGGCATTCAAATACTCCTCCGCTCTTTGCATTCCTTCAGCATTAGGAGTTATGCTCATCTCACAGAACCTGATCCTCGTTGCTTACGGCGAGGATTATCTTCCAGGGCTCAGGGCTATGCAAATCCTTTCTATTTTGCTGATCTCTCCAGCTTTTGGTATTTACGGAAGCATTTTTAGTGGGAAAGAAAGGCCAGAACTTAACTTCTATCCACTGCTATTTGCTATGGTTCTCAATGTGCTACTCAACTACCTTATGATCCCTCCGCTTGGTATTATCGGAGCGAGCTCGGCTACTGTCATATCCAATGCCCTGTGCTGGCTTATTTTAGCTTTGGTATGCGCTAAGGAGTTTGGAATAAAGCCAGAAGTGTCTAACTTTGCGAAGATAACTTTCTCAGCCATTGTAATGTTCCTCATAGCATCCAATTTTAACTCAATGATTCTAATCGTGCCAGTCTCGATTCTGGTATACTCCGTGACTCTATTTCTGGTAAGGGGGATTACCAAGGAAGATATCGAATTCATAAAAAGGATTGTGACAGATTGAATCTGAGCTTTTTATTATACCTGCCTCATTCCAAGAACCGCCGCCCCGAGAGCTCCGACGATCTGCGGTTCTTCTGGAACCTTGACTGGAAATCCAAGCTTCTCCTCTATGGCCCTCCTTACTCCCGAGTTCTTTGCAACCCCTCCGGTTAGCACGACTTCTCTCCTTATTCCGACTCTACTTGCCATTGAAACTATTCTTCCAGCAATCGCATCGCAAACTCCTGCGATTATGTTCTCGATCTTTTCTCCTGCAGAAAGATAACTTACAACTTCAGATTCCGCAAAAACTGTGCAGGTTGAAGATATCTTGAGCTTTTCTGTAGCTCTTAGAGCGAGATCGCCAATTTCTTCAATTTTCAGTCCTAATGCAACCGCAATTACCTCGATAAATCTTCCCGTGCCAGCAGCACACTTGTCATTCATCACGAAATCCAGAACCTTCCCATTTTCCACAGCGATGACCTTGCTATCCTGCCCGCCAATATCGATTACCGTGCCCGTATTCGGAATGAGGAAGCTCGATCCCATTGCATGACAGCTGATCTCTGTAATTCTCTTATCTGCGAAATTTACCATGTTCCGTCCGTATCCGGTTGCGATGATCACATCGATCTCTTCTCTTCTAATCCCCGCTATCTCAAGAGTATCTTTAAGGACTTCTCTTGCAGTAAGCTCAAGGTCTGGCTTTACTCTCATGATTCTGTAGCCAAGAATTCTGTTGTCTTTCAAAATTACACACTTTGCAGTTATTGAGCCTATGTCGATTCCAGCGGAGATCATAGCATTTCCAAAAAGGCTTCAAGCCTTGTTACAATCTGTGCTTCGCTGAATGCTCTCTCATCGACCATATCCGCCTCGATGATCACAGCTGGAACGTTTAACTTCTTTTGGATCTCATACTGGCCAAACGAGTAAGGTTTACAGCTTCTATTTGAGTGCATGACGACGCCGTCGACATCATAGAGTTCAATAAGTCTGTTGATCACTTCCGCGGTGCGATCCAAGCCTATGTTAAGGTATGAGAGGGTGTAAACTTCAGCCATGCTTGAGATGATATCATCACCCTTCAGCACCCCGAAACCGGTCCACGCATTCGTGTAAGTGTCCGCAACAAGGCATGCGTTTCTTTCTTCAAAAAACTTTCCGAACCATCCGAGCCTGTACCAGACGGGAATGTTGTCCCATAGCAACCTTATTTTCTCATTTTCTATTGCAGATACTCCTTTCTTTACCCTTTCGTCAAGCTCCTCTTTCATTTCTCTGTAGAAGGACACCGCATGATCTGTTCCCCTGAGGCAGACAATGGGGGCCATGTTAACGAAGGCATCGAAGCAAGTCATTGGAGATGGTTTATTTCTTGCAGTCATCAGGCATTCAGAATAAAGTCGAACTCCTTCAAGCGATTTTAAGACCACTTCCTTAAGCCTCGAATCCTCGAGCTTTCTGCCCGTGATCTTCTCGGCGAAATCTATGAAATCGTAAAGCTGTTCTTCCACATATCTCAAATGGCTCTCCTTCAGCTCTTTTCTAATGAAAGGCATGTCCAAGACAAAAAGGGGTACCTTGAAAATTCTACTCAGCACCTCATACCACTTAACGACCGTATTGCATATATTGTTGCAGGCAAAAAGGAACGTGGGCTTTGGCAAACCTCCAATAGGGCTCGTTCCAGCAAAAACGCAACCGATATCACATCTCGCATACGAGCAGAGATCTCTTGAGAATCCTTTTTTCTCTGAAAATTCCGAATAATGACTTCCGAGCTTTGTTGCACCTATCAGCGCACCATGGTTCTCGGGATAAACGGGATAAATGTCCATCGCATAGAGAAGCTCAACCGGTGCTCCGCTTGTGATCCATGCGTTGAATTCCGCCTGATGTCCGAGCATGTAGTAGCTTGCCATCAGTTCACGCATTTTTCCTGAAGCGTTGAGCTTTCTCACTCTATCACCTCCCTAAGAGCCTCAACTCTTGTTCTAAGCTGTTCAAGTGAAACCACGGGGAATTCAAGCTCTATGAGTGCAACTTTCTTCCCCATTCCTTCCAGAATCTCTTTAAGCTGTGGATAGTCAAAGAAGTGCGGATCACAGAATTTAACGAGTAAAAAGACAACCGCACTGCAATCTTCTGCAAGTTTTAGAACATATTCAAATCTTCTGTCCCCTTCATAATGCTTCGTGGGACATGGAGACTTGTTCATATACTTCTCCGCTATGTATCTAAGTGCGGAGTCGAGATCTTTCGGCTCAAAGTTTGGATACTTGTATTCGAAGAATCTGCTTCCAGTGCAAAGATCATCCTTAATAGAAAATCCTGCGTCAATGAAGATTTTGTATACTTCAGGATAGGGACATACACTTCCCGTGATCAGAACCTTTGGCTTCTCAACCCTCTTCGCATCTCTAATTTTTTCATCCACAAGCTCAATCGCCTTACGAACGTCGATCTGCTGAGCTTTGATCACAGTCTCGTAGTCTGGAGACAATGAAAAAAGCAGTTTGAGCTTCTCTTCAAGTTCCCTATACAATCTCAAACTCTCCATCAGTGATTCGTAGTTAACTTCTCCACCCCAAGCCCTCAAAACCTCAACGAAGTCCTTAAGCTCTCTCACATAGTATTCAACATTACCGATCTTCGTGGGAAACTCGATATTGTGAACTCTCTTTCCAGCGAATTCAAAAATGTCCGTTAGCCTCATCAGTGTGTCACAGCACCTCGTGAAAACAAAAGCATAGAAGTCATCCTCAAGCGCAAACTCAAGCGAACCTCTTGCCTGAGAACATGCGTAGCTCTGAATATATGCGGAAGCGCGATTTATTGGCTTATCGGTTGCAAAGACACGAAAAGGCAGAAATCCTGCAGAATGTATGAGTTCTTTTGGTGTAAACGTGCAGAGATACCCAATCTTCACACAATGATTTTTCCTAAAAATTTAAAAAATTTTCTACTTTGAAACAGTTATCTCTATTGTTGAAACGTTTACCTTCTTTCCTCCTTCCGCTTCCAGCTCCTCAGTATCGATCTTTATCCCCTTCAGCTTCAGCTCGGGAATGAATCTTTTTCTGACTATTTCAACCACATCAACCGCCCTGCTTATCGCTCTTCCACGAGCCTTCACCGTAACTTCACTCGCACCTTCGTTCAGCTGCGTTAGGGTCGCCAAAACGTAGTTCATCACAGGCTTTTTGCCAACGAGAATGACGTTCTCAGCCATTCTATCACCCCTCTCCAATAGGCTTTCAGGATTTAAATTTTGCTCGAAAATAAATTTAAGTAATAAACATTACTATCTCTTCACCACTGGCAAGCTTCTCAGCCAGTTTATATCTGGAAGATATAGATTCCTGAGGTCTTTGAGGCCTACCCTGAGCATCGCAAGTCTCCCAATTCCCAGACCCCATGCTAAAACCTTTCCTTTAATTCCCAATGGTTCTGTGACTTCTTTCCTGAAAACACCCGCACCTCCAAGCTCGACCCACCCAAGACCATCCACGTAAACTTCAGGCTCCACGCTCGGTTCTGTGTACGGGAAGTATCCGGGACGGAATCGCACATCTTCAAAGCCCATCTTCGAGAAAAATGTTTTTAGTAATCCGAGAAGATGCTTGAAGCCCACATTTCTGTCAAGCACGACGCCTTCGAGCTGATCGAATTCAGGAAGATGTGTAGCGTCGATGCTCTCCCTCCTGTAAACTCTGTCAATACAGAAAGCCTTTTGCGGAGGTTCTGGATTCATTGCAAGATATTTTATCGTAGTTGCAGTTGTATGCGTCCTTAAGACGAGCTGTTGCGCTTTCCTAAGATCCCATACCCCTTTCCACCCGGTTGAGCCAGTATTCCAGCCATTTTCGTGTGTTTCCTTAACTTTTTCAACGTTTTCATAATCGATCTCCTCGTATCTGTCAAGATAAAATGTGTCCTGCATGTCTCTCGCTGGATGATCCTGGGGCTGAAATAAAGCGTCGAAGTTCCAGAAGGAGAGCTGAACGTAATTGCCCTTTATCTCTCTAAAGCCCATTTCAAGGAAAATCTTCCTGCACTCCCTTATTATTCTTTCATATGGATGACTCTTTCCGCCATAAATTTCCGCAGAAGGAATTTTTATGTCGTATTTAACGAATTCTCTGCCCTTCCAGCTACCTGAAATTATTGTTTCTGGAGTTAAATCTGCGATAGCTTCTTTCAAGTCAAATTCCGCTTTTTTGTTGAATTTGATCAGAAGAGACTTCTCCTCAACTTTCTCGACAAGCTTGCGTTTTTGAAGAATCTGAACCAACTTCTCTTCAACAGGCTCTCCTCTCTCAATTTTCTTTAGAGCGGTTCTTTCCACAAATTCGGGCTCATATTTAAGCCTTATTTTTCCTTCCTTTATCTCTAAAACGTTATTCTTCCTCAACCATCCCACAGCGATCTGAAATTCGTCACCAAGCATTGATTTCAGCTCATCAATTCTGTCAGTTTGAGATAACATTTTTATAAGTTTCTCCTCAGGAAAACCATCTCTCAGATACCTCTTACCTTCCTCAGTGAGAATATAACGGGTCTTTTTAATTTCGGAAATTTCTGCATATCCCTTTTCCTGTAGAAGGAATACTGCTTTCATCACCGCATCTCTACTCATTCCCACAATGTTTGATAGCTCATCCAGGCTGTAAACTCTACCAACTTCGACATGACGCAATACTTCTGCCTCGATCTTCGAAAGCATAGATGGAATTTGGGAAAAGTTTTAAAGTATTTCTACTCAATTATTGATGGTGATGTTATGGAAAGAATCCCGGAGATTGTTGAGAAACTACGAGGTGGAGAAATAAAGGCTTCTGAGCTTGTTGAAGACTGCTTTGAAAAAATAAAGGAGCTAAATCCGAAAATAAATGCATTTGTAACTTTAAATCCGAATGCAGTTAAAGAAGCCAAAGAAGCGAAGGACAAACCCTTGGCTGGACTGCCAGTTGCAGTTAAGGACAATACCGATACAAAGGGCATAAGGACAACCTATGGATCAAAGCTTCTTGAAAACAACATTCCGACAGAGGACGCTGTTATAGTGGAGAGATTGAAGAAGGCGGGTGCAGTTGTTATCGGAAAAACGAATATACCTGAATTTGGCCTTATCGCATATACAGACAACGTTCTTTTTGGGCCGACAAGAAATCCCTGGGATCTGACAAGAACGGTTGGCGGTTCAAGTGGTGGAAGCGCTGCTGCGGTTGCTTCTGGAATGGTTCCTGTTGCAACGGGAAATGACGGGGGTGGGAGTATAAGAATTCCTGCATCCTTCTGTTCTCTTTATGGCCTGAAACCCACAACTGGAAGAATTCCATGGTATCCATCGATGCCGGTATTCATAGGAATGGTTAGTGAGGGCTTTCTGACGAATTTTGTGGAGGATACAGCATTTCTGCTCGATTATGTAAAGGGCCAAGATATTAGAGACATCAACTCACTGCCAGATGACGGAAAGAGCTATTATAAATGCCTTGAGGAGCCAGTAGAACCAAAAATTGCCTTCTCTCCGAATTTAGGCTACGCAATCGTGGATCCAGAAGTTGAGGAGATCGTCAGAAAATCCGCGTTCAAGCTTGAAAAGATCGGAGAAGTTGAGGAAGTGAAGCTGAATTTGCCGTCTCTCGAAACAGAGCTAACACTTAAAGTCGTGCTTGAGTTCTTTTCTTTCATTTCTGACAGACTCGAAGAATGGAAAAAGTCCGCTTTCCCTCCATATCTTGGTTTTCTCAGCCTCGCGGAATCTATTACTTTCAGAGAATATATAAAAATCGAAGAAAAAAGAATGGAGTTGTGGAGAGCTTTGCGTGAGATTTTCGAAAAATATGATTTCCTCATTACTCCTACCACTGCGGTAAAGCCATTCAAACTCGGAAAGCTGGGGCCTGAGGAGATCGCTGGTGTGCCTGCGACACCAATAGGATGGATGCCGTTCACTTATCCTTTTAACTTCACCGGTCAGCCAGCAGCATCGATTCCCGCAGGTTTAAGTGAAGAGGGATTGCCCATAGGGATGCAGATTGTGGGAAGAAAATTCGATGACCTCGGCGTTCTGAAGATTTCCAAGGCCTTCCAGGATATAAGCCCTTGGCAGAATGTAAGGCCAAGGCTTTAAACTTTTATTTTAGTGGTAGTCGCATATCGTATTCATAATACGGTGCAACGATCTCGAAGCCAAGCTTTTTGTAAACATGAATGGCCCTCGCATTCGTTCTTTCTGTAACGAGAGTGATGGCATCAAATCCAGACTTTCTGCAGAAGTCTATGATCAGCTTCATCATTTCTTGCCCCAGCCCGAGGTTCTGATAATTTTGGTGAACGAAGATCGTTAAATCTACCTCATTTTTTCTCTGTCGGAACTATTACGAGGTGTCCAATAATTCTGTCTTCTTTCTCCGCGATGATCGTGAAACCATTTTCTGCGAGGTAGTCGATCCAGCTCATGATAGCTTCTTTACTCGTGGGTGGAAGACCCAAGCAACGTAGTTTGGGATCATAGTTCAGATACATCTCAATAAGCTTTGCTCTGTCCTTTGAGTGGTCGTATTTTCGAATGAGCACCTTTTCGCCATTTTTCAATTGTACTTCAACACTCTCAAATGGCTGGAGCTTGAGCATTGATGCCACATTAGAACTGTCTCTTCATACTTATAATTTTTTCCGAAAATATTAATTGAAATAGAATGATAAAGTTCATTGGAGAACCGAAAAATTTAACCCTACACATCAAAAATTTCGCCGATGTTCAAGTGTCATCTATACAACTGGAACGATATCCGACTGCTATGCAAAGAACTCGTTAGAAAGATCAAAGCGAGTGGATACAGAGTTGACGTAATAGTCGCAGTTGCTCGAGGTGGCTGGGTTCCCGCAAGGATTCTTGCGGATCTTTTGGAGATCAAAGAACTTTACAGCGTCAAAACAGAGCACTGGGGACTTGTTGCTACGATAACTGGAGAAGCAAGGATTACTCAGCCCCTGAATATTACACTTGATGGCAAAAACGTGCTGATCGTTGACGATGTTGCTGACACAGGAGAGACAATTAAACTCGTAAAAGAGCACGTGAAGAGTTTACTTGCGAAGGAAGTCAGGATCGCAGTAATAGACTACAAGAAAACCTCCAAATTCATCCCCGATTACTACGCTGCGGAAATGGAAGGATGGAAATGGATCGTATACCCGTGGAGCCTTAAGGAAGACGTAAAGGGTTTGATAGCAGGAAAAGCAACGAATTTGGAAGAGGCAAGCAGAATACTCGAGGAGTATGGCTTGAAGCTGAGCTATGAGGAGCTCAGAGAAATTATCGAAGAATGAGCTCAAAAGACTCATAAGAGTTGCAAAGGGTGAAGAAAAAGCAGATCTTGTTATAAAATCCGCTGAGGTCGCTAATGTTCTCACTGAAGAGATCTATACTGCGGATATAGCGATCTGCGGAAACAGAATAGCGGGTATTGGTTCCTATGAGGGGATTGCTGAACTCGATGCGAAAGGACTGTATGCGGTGCCGGGGTTGATAGATGCACATACTCACGTTGAAATGAGCCTGCTAACACTCTCAGAATTCGCAAGACTTGTAGTTCCGAGAGGAAATACATGCATCGTCGCGGATCCACATGAGATCGCAAATGTTCTGGGGAAAAAAGGAGTTTTGTATCTTCTTGAGGAGTCAAAACATGTTCCAATAAGATTTTACTGTTTGGTGCCTTCCTGCGTTCCTTCGTCACCTCTTGAGACTTCCGGTGGCATTATCACTGCGGAAGACGTCGAAGAGCTTCTTGAATTCGACCAGGTTATCGGACTCGCTGAGCTGATGAACTATCCCGGACTCCTTAACTGCGATGATGAGATCATTGAGAAGATATGCAAAGCGGAGCTCGTCGACGGGCACTGTCCCGCTCTTTCAGGAAAAGCCTTGAATGCCTATGTTTCAGCGGGTATAGGCTCAGACCACGAAAGCACGAGGTTTGAGGAGGCGAAGGAGAAACTTAGGCTCGGCATGTGGATCATGGTGAGAGAGGGTTCTGCGGCGAAGAATCTACGAAATCTAAAGCCAATTCTTGAAAGTCGCCATGCGATGCTTGTTACCGACGGTGATAGAAGTGTTTTTGACCTGCTAACAGAAGGATATCTGGACAGTGTTGTTAGGAGGGCGTTTGAAGAAGGAGTTGATGAATTCAGGGTTCTGCAGGCGGTTACTCTGAATCCAGCAGAATACTTCGGGCTCAATTCCGGTCTCATAGCTCCTGGAAGGTTTGCGGACATTGTTTTGCTCAGCGATCTAAGAAGATTCGAAGTTAAAAAGGTAATAGTCGATGGAAAAGAACCCGTATTCGGTAAATACAATTATCCGGAGGACGCAAAAAGGACAATGAAAGCCAGAAAGATAACTGAGAACGACTTATTTCTTCCAGCTGGTTTTGCAAGGATAATTGAAATAATCGAAGGTGAGATTATCACTGGAGAGAGCATAGAAGAAGTAAAGGGGATCGATACAGCAAGAGATATCCTGAAGGCTGTGGTTGTTGAAAGGCATAAGGGGGGCAAAAATATCGGAAAAGCCTATGTAAGGGGCTTTGGTTTGAAGAGGGGAGCAATAGCGCAGAGCATAGCTCACGATGCACATAACATCGTTGCAGTAGGAGCGGATGATGCACCGATATGCAATGCGGTTAACAGACTTATCGACATTGGTGGAGGAATCATTGTTTACGATGGCGATTTCTACGAGCTGAGACTCAGAATTGCTGGAATAATGAGCGATGAAAGTGCAGAAGAAGTTGCAAAAAGACTTAAAGCTATCGAGAAGAAATTAAGAGAGTTGGGATGCAAGCTCAGATCGCCGATAATAACACTCTCTTTCATAGCATTGCCGGTAATTCCAAAGCTAAAATTAACCGACCTCGGGCTAATTGACGTTGAAAAATTCAGGGTTGTCGATCCGATGATAAAATAAACATGAAATATAAATAAATTTTTATTCTGAGAACTGTGTTACAGTTCCCTTTCTCCTTGCTCTTTCCGATGCCCACATAAGTGTCAGAAACAGAATGAGAAGGAATAAAAAGCTGAGAGCGAATCCGAACAAAGCGGGATTGTTTGTGCTTGGAGTGAAGCAGTAGAAACTCCTGTAAAATTCCAAGAAATGCGTGAGCGGAATTGCATAGGCTATTTCTCTAATTCCCGATGGAAGCATGGTGACTGGGTAGTAAATCCCGCAGAGAAGCATGAAGATCGCTGTTAGAGTCCATGCAGCAACTTCAGCCCTGTAGCCGAAAATAAGCAATAGAGCACACGTCAGAGTTCCAATAATCATTGCACTGAGAAAAATTCCAAGGAGAAACAGAATCAGGTTGAGAGGGTCGATCAGCAGGTTGAGGTTGAAAAGATACCTACTCGAGAGCGCAAGGATCAAGAAGGCCACAAAACCCCTAAAAGAACCGAATAGCCATGCACCGAAGATCATGTTGAAGATCGAAACTGGAGAAACGAACGTGTATCGCAGACTCTTGCTCCAGATATCGAAGAGCAGAACGTAGGCAACATCGAGCTGAGAAACCTGAAGAACACTCAGAGTTACCGCTCCAATCAGTATAAATGCCAAGTAATTCTCTTCGAGACTCAGATATGCTCCCATCAACCCCACAGATAACAGGCCTATTATCGGCCAGAACAGGGTTTCAAAGAGCGTGAAGAAGTTTCTCTTCGTTATAACGTAATTTCGATACGTGAAGCCGAGAGTTTTGTACAGTTCACTTCGCAAGTTCATTGAAGACATCCTCAAGATCGACCTCCTTTACAGATATATTTTTGATCCTTCCGAATTTCGCAACTTCCTTTGCTATGTCCCATAGTCTGCTTTCAGCTGAATCAACATAGAAAGATATCTGGTTCCCGTCTCTCTCTACCGCAAACACACCTTCGAGCTTTAACTCTGGCACATTCGCATTAGTTTCTATTGTGATCTTGTCCTTCATCTTAAGCATTCTTTTGAGCTCTTCTTTTGTCCCTTCAGCCACGATTTTTCCCCTGTTGATGAATGCAATCCGATCGCAAAGCATTTCCGCTTCAGACATGTAGTGCGTCGTCAGAATGACCGTTATTCCGAGATCTTTCTGCAGATGCTGGATCTTTTCCCTGAGCCTTCTTGCAACTGGTGGATCAAGACCCTTCGTGGGTTCGTCTAAAAAAACGATTTCGGGATCGTTTACAAAAGCTCTTGCAAGAATTAATTTCTGCTTATTACCAGTGGAAAGTTTGTTGAATTCCACATTCTTCAACAATTTTTTTGTCATTCAGTCCGTAAAGCATTGAATAATACCGGAGATTTTCGTAAACTGTTAGACTCCAGACAAGGTTGGGGTTTCCGCTTGCGATGTTTATTCTTCGCCTTATCTCCTTGAAGTCCTTTATCGTGTCGTAGCCGAGGACCTCGATCCTTCCCCTTGTCTGTCTAAGCAGAGTGGCCATTAGAGATACAAGCGTGGTCTTTCCGGCACCATTTGGACCAAGAATACCGTAGATTCTGTTCTTTGGGATTTTTAAATTAACACCGCTGAGTGCAACCTTCTCCGAGAACAATGAGCGGTAGATCATCCACACGTCTTCGCAAACTATCGCGTGCACAAGGAAAATTGAGAAA
>JASKJN010000020.1 GCA_030153385.1 Archaeoglobaceae archaeon | reverse complement strand
CGGAAGTAGGCGATTCCAAATAGCACAACAGGAATGATCAGGAAGCTAATAATATTCTTCGTTATGTCTACTGTGCGGAACATCGTTTCTGCGGTAAGGCTGTTAACAATTGTGGTATAGCTTGAAACTGGCGAAATCATTGAAATTGCGGAATTAATACTTTGCACTTTTTCTCTGTAACTCCTCATTTCCCCCATATAGCTCGACCATCTCGGATCACTTGCATTTCGGAATGTCTGACCTTCTCTTAGATCCAATGGTTCCACTGGTGGCTGACCCGCCAAAGACTGAGCAATTAAACTGCCGAACATAGGAATCAGAAGGCCAAGAACGATGAAAATGCCGATTGCGATGGTTAGAGAAGTTGAAGAACTTTTTACGGTCGCTGAGACAAGGAAGGAGATCGAGAAGAATGTGAAGAGATAGGCGATCGTTACGAGCATCAGCTTTGCAAGGCTTAGAATTTCATCAAAGCTCGGTATATAGCGCATTACCATTGCCCCCAACATAAAGAGCATGGTTACAAAAACAGCGAGACAGATAGCTAAGAATCCCGCTATAGTCTTGCCAATTATGATCTCATCCCTGAATAGCGGATGGGTGAGCAGAGTTCGCAGAGTTCCACTTTCCTTCTCCCTCGTGATCAAGTCGAAGCCCAGCGCTATACCGAAAATCCCACCAATGAATGCGATCCCAGAACCACCAAAAAAGCCAATCGCTGTTCCCATTGATATCCTTGTAGCTGAGAACGTTTGCAAGACGCTCATTAGGAAGAAGATAATCATCGCAATCAGCAATGCAATGAAGCGTTTGCTTGTTATAATGTCCACGAATTCTTTTTTAGCCACTATTAACGCCTTCATTTGCCCTCACCAAGCTGAAATAAACTTCTTCAATTCTCGGCTCCCTAAGGCGAAGCTCCTTAACAACGTAGCCATTCTCAAACAAACTCTTTGAGAGCTCAATTCTGCAGTCTCTCTCTACTTCAACAACGTAAACATCCCTGATTTCATCATAGCCAACTTTGCCGAATTTTTTAAGCAAACTCTCATCAGCCTTTGGCTCCGTCTGGACAACTATTGCCAATGAACCGCCGAGCTCACTGATCTTTCCTACCTTGAGCATTTTTCCCCTGTATATTATTCCCACAGTCTTGCAGACTTCCTTAACTTCAGGCAAAATATGTGAGGAGAAGAAGATCGTCTTCCCATTCCTCTGCAATTCTTTTATGATATTCCGAAAGTCAGCAATTCCCTGAGGATCCAGTCCGTTTGTTGGCTCATCTAAGAAAACCACCTTGGGGTCATTAAGAAGAGCCTGAGCCAGACCGAGCCTTTGCTTCATGCCTCTGCTGAACTCCGCTACTTTTTTATCACTCGCGTTGCTAAGACCAACGAGAGCTAATAACTCCTCTATAAAATCTCTTGAAATACCTCCATAGAACTCTGAAAAGTATTTCAGGTTCTCAAAAGCGGTCAGATTCCCGTAGAAGCCGTAATTCTCCGGCAAATATCCACAGATCTTCCTAACCTCCAGAGGATTCTCCTCAACGTCGATTCCGCAGACCCTTATTTTTCCCTCGTCGGGCTTTATTAGGCCAAGAATGCAGTTAATCGTCGTCGATTTTCCCGCTCCGTTAGGTCCAAGGAATCCGAAGATATCCCTTTCTTCGACATAAAGACTTAATTTGTCTAAAGCTACGAATCTACCGTAGCTTTTGGTCATGTTTTCTATTTCTATCGCGCTCATGTTTTAATTCTTTGACTGAGGATATAAAAGTGGGATGAATGCGAAATGTGCATCAAAGATCTATTTGCCTTCTGAAATCTAAAAATTTAGCCTAATGCTAATAAGTACTTCTTGGCTCGATCTCGCCGATTAAGTTCTTTTTCACAAGCTTTTTAGCCTCTTCAAAGTCATAGTTTCCAAGAAGGAACATCAACTTGGTCAGCGCCACTTCAGGAAGCATATCCTCGCCTTCAATAACCCCTGCCTTGAGCAGGTCTCTTCCCGTATCATAAACCCGGTCGCAAATTCTTCCATGTAGACACTGCGAGGTCATTACGACCACTGAATCCTCACAAATCCTCTTAAGCGTATTGATCCAATCCGTGGAAACGTGTCCAAGTCCTGTCCCTTCTATTACAAAACCGCGATAACCTTTCGAATGGAAGTATTCAAGGACATCTGCATTTAGCCCGGGGAAGAACTTTATGAGCACAACTTTCTCCTCAAGCTTGTCCAAGAGTTTTAGTTCTCTTTCGCCCCTTCTGTAGCGCCAGGATATCCATTCAATGTTCAGCGAAGGATAATCGATCCTCGCAACCGGTTTTGCGTTTATCGACTGGAAGGCGTCCCTTCGTGAGGTATGCATTTTCCTGACCTTTACCGCTCTGTGGGCATAGCAAAAATCGTCGTTTGTTGAACCATGCATACAGACGAGAACTTCTCCAACATCACTTACACTTAGCTTGGCAGAGCAGAGAAGGTTCATCGCTGCATCGCTACTTGGCCTGTCACTGCTCCTTTGCGCTCCTACGAAAACCACGGGCTTTGGAGTTAAGAGCATGAATGCAAGGGCTGATGCTGTGTAGTGCATTGTATCGGTGCCATGGGTAATGATTACGCCATCGTATTCCTTCAGAGCTTCGTAAACTCTTCTCGCAAGCACGATCCAATTATTCGGCTTCATGTTCTCGCTTAGAATGTTGTAGAGAAGCTCCGCATCCACATTGCAGATTTCAGCGATCTCAGGAACATCAGAAACTATCTCTTCCGCTGTAAACTGACTCGTTACCGCTCCGGTTCTATAATCAACCCTACTAGCAATCGTTCCACCTGTGGAAATTATTTTCACGTTTGGAAGATCTTCATGCCTTGCTATTTCAGGCTTCTGCCCCTGAATTCTAACTTCTTCAAGCACCTCTATGAGCTCGTAGTCCTTAAATCCCGCGTTGTATCCGTTGTCAAGCTTTAGAACAAGATTTCCCGTGAAACTTGGCATAACTATGCCTTCAAAGATTTTTCCCTTTGCTTTAATTCTAACCCTTTTACCAATCATCGAAATTTCCCCCGAGTCTCTTTATTTCAGCCTTCATCAGCTCTAATCCAGCATTAATTCTACCTCTTATCCTCTTGAGCTTTCTCCTTTGACTTAAAATTTTTTCTTTTCTCAGAGACCTCATTCTTTCAACTTCCTCTCCTGAAGTGCTCCCGACCGTTTTTCTACCCTCAACGATTCTCTCAACATTCATTGCCTCTTTTATCTTCTCATCAGATAACTCTACGCTGAATCCAAGGTTCTCGGCTGTTTTTTCTATATCCTTTGCATTTGGCTCAAAATTTCCTTCAGAAGCAAGAGTTGCGATTATTCTATGTGCATCTCTGAACGGGATGTTAAAGTTTTTAACGAGCAGGTCTGCAAGCTCTGTTGCTACTGTAAACCCTTCTCGAGCTTTCTTCTCCAAGTTCTCTCTTCTAAACTTTATTTCGGATAGCATTCCTGTAAAAACCTCTACCGCATTGATTGTTTCTTTCAGTGCGGTGTATAAAAGTGGATTCATCTCCTGAAAGTCTCGGTTGTAGCTGAATGGAAGCGCCTTGTAGATCGACATCGCTGAAGTCAGAAGCCCTATCATTTTCCCGCACTTCGCCCTTAAAAGCTCAGCTATGTCCGGATTCTTCTTCTGTGGCATTATGGATGAAGTAGACGAGTATGAATCTGGAAGTTCTATGAAACCTAGAGTGGAAAAAAGTATGATCTCCTCACAGATCCTTGATATGTTAAGCAGAACAGACGTGCAAACATAAATAGAGTCGATCAGGAAATCCCTTGAAGCAACCGCATCTTCGCTGTGTTCCTGAACCGCATCGAATCCAAGAATTTTTGCAGAGAGCTCTCTATCGAGGTTATAGCTTGTCCCCGCAAATGCAGATGAACCTAAAGGACATCTGTTTGCTCTTTTTAAAGCTTCGAGGACGCGCTGGAAGTCTCTCTCAAATAGATCGAAGAACATGAGCATGTGGTGAGATAACTTCGTGGGCTGGGCAAACTGGAAGTGTGTAAACCCTGGCATTAGGGTATCTTCCTCTGATAGCCTCAGAATCGTTTCCTGAAGAATAACGAGCTTTTCAGCCAATTTAATCAAATGATCTCTTGCAAATAACCTCAAACAAGTTGCAACCTCGTCATTTCTTGACCTTCCCGTATGCAGTCTTTTGCCCGCTGAAGTTTTTTTCGTTATCTCCGCTTCGATCGCCTCGTGAACGTCTTCGTAATTGCTCCATTCTTTGTATCCTTGTTTTAAAATTTCTTTCAGGGCATTCAAGATCTCTAAAAACTCCTCCTTGCTCAGATATCCTCCTTTTTGTAGAGTTAGTGCATGAGCGATGTCCACAAGAACGTCGTAATAAAAAATGTTCTGGTCATGCTCAATTGAGCTCGAAAACCTCAAAGCCTTTTCGTTCATCTTTTCTCGAAGTCTTCCCTCTCTTATCATTCAAACCCACCTCTCACCATCCCTATAGACCTCTTTTTTCCATATTGGCAGTTCGGTTTTCATGAGTTCTACCGCATTCATTAGCGGTTCCCAGATGTCTTTTCTATGCTCCCCCACAACCGCTATGTAAACTATGTCTTCTCCAGGCTTTAGTTTGCCAAGTTTATGATAAAGCTTTGCATTCGCAACACCTGGAAAACCCTTCACCTTGCTCTCGACTTCCGCGATTTTTTCAGGTAGTAATTCCTTGAAGGCCTCATATTCGAGTCTCTCCACAGTCTTATCCCCTTCAACCTTGCGAACAAAACCGACGAAGATACCGATTGCTCCACACTTTTCAGCGTTCTTTTTAGCCTTTTCAGCAACAGTTTTCAGGGTTTCAAGCTCAGGAGCGGAATTTAAGGCGTTAGTACGATCAAAGGTGGGAATCTCATACCCGAGCTTCTCCTCAATTTTCATTATCTCATCTTTCGCATTGAGAACCGCAAACTCATATCCGAGATCCGCAAGACATTCGAGCACCCTCTCGAAAAGCTCCGGTTTTGCACTGAGTCTTAAATCGTCTGATTCTGCGATCAATTCGGTTGATTTTCTAATAAAAACCACTCTACCCAGTTTTTTCAGCTCTTCAAAGACTTTCTCGTCCCCGACCAAGAGCTTCAAGCTCTTCACCTCCAAAAGAACAGAAGAGAGGCTGAACCAAATGACATCTCACCTTAATCTCATTTTCTTCAATAATAATCTCTGCACAACTTGCAAAGGACATTCTCGGTTCTGTAGGACTCCCCGGACAGAGGATAGCTTTACCTTTAACCTTTTCAAACACAAATCTGTGAATATGCCCGAAGATCAGAAGATCCACATCGAGCTCCATTGCCTTGTATAGAAGATCGTCAAAATTATTTAGATAGTTGCCTTTGTGAACCACTCCGAATCTGTAGTGGCCCAGTTTAAATTCTGCGATCTCAGGCAGAGATTCAATTATCTCTGGATCATCGCTATCTCCCCTAACTGCGACGAGTTTAAACTCTGAAAACTTTTCATAAACCTCGTAGCTATCGAAATCACCAGCGTGAACGACCAGATCAGCAGATTCCAATAGATCGAGCATTTTTTTTGGAATTTCTGGTTTTCTGAGATGAGTGTCAGATGTAGCGATCAACCTCATCGCTCAACTTAGTTGTGCAAAATAAAATTTTTATTCCCATTAAGGAGTTTCATTGTGATCAGGCTTAGCCATATCACGTCATATCTGACCTGTCCGAGACTGGCTTATTACAGATACCATTTTGGAGAGGAGATTTTTTCAGAAAGGCAAGCGGTCAGAGAGATTTATCTGAGCCTGAGAAGGGGTCTTGGGACTGACTGGGCTAAGCAGAGGATTTTGGCGACTAATAAAAATTTTAAGGATGAGATCTTCGAGAGAGCATTGAACAAATTTGTATTCAGCAAAGTCTTAGAGGATTTGAGATGCTTGGACTGGGATGTAGTGTTCACATCGGAAGATTTAGGGGTTTCTTTATTAGTTGATGAAATTGTGGAGTTCAGAGAAGAAAGATTCCCACTCTTTGTGTCACTCAACGCTCCTAAAGAAGGGGTTTGGCTTCCAGACCAGATAAGAGCGGGTGTTTCAGCTTTGATAACAAATTTGAATAGAACAATAATATATTATGCATACTCAGGAGAGATAAGAGTTGTGGACGCAAGCATTGGAGTTCGTAGGAGAGCATTAAAGCTGATTGAGAGACTTAAAATGATTAAAAATGGATTTATGCCTAAAAGGAATGAAACAAATTACTGCAAACTTTGCAGTTTCGCAGAAGACTGCAAACAAACGCCTGAAACTTTTGCCTCAAAATTTTTATAAAATAAATATTTTTGTATTTTGCATCACAAGTATTATATATCGCTTAACAACCATAATGATGAGGGGAAGAGATATGTTCGAAAATGTCATCGCAGACCTCCTTGGGGTCAGCGGGGTTAAAGGTGTTTACGTTGCAGATTCTGAGGGGATGCTAATCGAGTCTGAAAGTATTGGTTTATCCAATGAGGAGATGTGTGCTGCTCTGATTGTGGAAATGCTCAACAAAGCAACTGAGATCATGCAAAAACTCCTAAATGATACACCAGAAGTCCTTACCGTAGAGGGAAAGAAGGAGAGAGTGATCGTTTCGAAGGCGGGCAATTTCGTGTTGGGAATAGTTGCGGACATAAAGGCGAATTATGGCTTGCTGAAGATCGAGATGAAGAAAGCAGTAGAGAAAATGGCGCTAATGGTGTAGTTATGATCCTCCCAAAAACTTCCCTTACTAAGATCGAGAGGGGGAAGTTTAGTAAGATCCTCGAAAACCTGATCTTATCAAAATTCAGCGGATATATAAAAGTTGGATTTAAAAAAGAGGAGCTTTGTTCTGCAGAGGTTTTGTTAGAGAACGGGGAGATCTTGGCAGCGGAGATTGTGAGGGTAAAGAGCAGAACAAGTATTTATGGCGACGATGCTCTCTCGGAGCTTGCAAACTTGGAAAATTCAGTGGTTGAAATCTATGTGCTCAATACTGAGCAGATTAAAAGGGCCTATGAGCTGAACAAAAGTGCCAAGGTTAGCGAAGGAAGTACGATGAGACTTGAGAGGAACAAGATCATTGAAAAATACGGAATCGCAAATCCCGATGAAAGAGAGATCGAACAGGCTATAACCATGGCAATTGGAAATTCGGAGTTGGCATTTGAGCTTGAGAGAGAGAAAATCATGAATAAGTATGGCATAAAAAAGCCAAGCGAGGAAGAAATAGACTACCTGATATCCAATGCCTTGGGAGAAGAGACAGAAGTATCAGCAACTGCAGTTGATTTTGAACAATTGAAGAAAGAAATCTTAGATCTGCTATACTCAAAGATCGGAAAACCTTCAAGGAAGACTGCAAGCATCATAGAATCATGCGGAAGCTATGACGAGCTCATCAGGAAGGGGGCAGAGATAGAGAAATCTCTAAAGACACTTGTAATGTTCGTCCCGAGAGAAAAGATCGATGAAGTTATCTCAGACATCGAGCAAAAAATTGGTAAAAAGCTCACTTGAACTTTTCAAGCTTTTTCTCTACCTCAATTACGTAATTCCTCAGTTCCTTATTCATTTTCAGTACTTCAAGGACATCACGATAGTTGCTGTTATCTATTTCAGTAATACCGAGTGAGTCCATAGCTTTATCCAGAAATATCTTTGCAATGGGGCCAACTTCTTTTTTCAATTCGTCCAGGACTATCTGATAGGTTATCATGCCAAAAACCCCTTTTTACTGTGAAGCTAATACATCTTTCATTGATCAAAACTTCATTTTAAAAACTTATCGGCTCGATCAGTAGCATCAAAAAATAAAAAGTTTATTTTAGAGCCTCTTCAAGACTCTGCATTGCGACTTTCAGGCTCCTCTTCAACCTTTCAATACTATTTGCAAGCGTTCCAATTTCATCTGCTCTTTCTTTAAATGGAATTTCGGTATCCATCTCCCCTGCACTGATCTTTTCCGCAGTTTTGCTGAGCTCAACTATGGGATTCGCAATGCTTGTAATCGTGAAGTAGGCTATGATCAATATGAAGACAACCGCAATCGCGAATGCAATTCCAAGATTTACATAAATCTGCTCTCCAGCCTTTTCAATGCTTTTTGTAACTTCTCCAGCAATGTTCTCTGTTGGATTTGCTGGATTCTTCGTTAAATACTGGAAATAACCATCGATGTAAGCTCCAGTGCCCGCAATTAGGAATACACTCATATTGAGTGTTGGATCGTAAACCCTTAAACTTAACGACACTGGGAAGTTACAACCGTATTTTTTCACTTCTTTCTTTGTGTCTGGCTCGATCCAGGTATAATAGCCACATGTAAGAGTCGTGATGCTTCCCATTGAAGAAAGCGTCAGGTTGTATAGCTCCGGCATGCTTTTGTCCCATCCAAGATCATTCTTTATATCCTTTCCCCACTGCGTTTTTGAAAGCGTGGGATAAACTACAGTAACAACCCTCCGCTCCGTACCAGCAACAGTACCACCCAATACCCAAGTATACTCGCCCATCCCCCATCTTTTAGCAGAGATCTCCAAGAAGTCAGGATCATTCATCAGATCTACAGTGGTAAGATTGGGATTTTCCTTGAGTTTCTGACGAAGATAAAGTTCAACCTTTTTTGCAAGGTCTTCAGTTTTCATTTTAACCGCTTCTTGCCCTGCTTTTTCAATGTAAACCTGGCTCACGTTTACGACTCCTTCTCTCGCACTTTCACCCGACTGAGCAACTCCAACGATTGTAAGCTGGGCTAAAACAAGCAATGGCACAACGCTTGCGATCAAAACGATTAGAACGATCTTTGGTGTTAGCTTCATCTTCTAATCACCTCCACAAAATCATTCACCTTCGCTCCAATCTTTTCTCTAACCCATGTCGGGATGACTATAAAACCCGATTTCGTGTAAGGGAGGACTCTCAGATTTACGCTTCCATCTTTCATAACGACTACATAGTCCCCTTCAGAAGCTCCAAGATTTCTCATGATATCCTCACCGAGAAAGGCGATATCACTGCCACTGAAGTCATACCTTTGAGTGAAATTCAGATCGACTCCAACTCTCGCCTTAATTCCTGACAATTTAGTTTCAACACTTTTAATCTCTGAAACCGCTTTGTTAAGCTCCTCCCTACCTCTTTGAGAATTTTCCACTTCCATTTTAGCTCTTTCTACCGTTCTATCTCTCAAATACTTCCCGATCTCAATGAGCATTATTTCAGGTGGAAGTTCCATCAGCTTCCGAAGAAGGTCGTCGGGAACTAAGCCACTATAGATTTCTCTGATCTCGTAATATCTTAGCTTCTTCTCCAGCTCTTTTATCTTCGCCTCCAACTCCTCGATCTTCCTGTCCTTCTCCGCTATTATCTTTTTAACGTCGCTATCCATAAGGACCCCTTGCAACAATAATTACCATGTAAATTAAAGATATAAATTTTCTCATTTGCCTCAGCTAAATAAAATTTTTAATTTTATTAAACGTCTTCAAAATAATCTGTCTAATCAAAACTTCTGGAATGCAACTCATTTATTTTTCAGCGAAAAAATTTCGGTCTTCTTCAGCATACTCAGACATTTCGCTAAATTTTTTAATCTTTGGAATGTTCGCCTTTCATGATTCCCCCTTCATATTCACCCCAGAGAATTGAATCTGAAGTATTCAAGTTTTGGAAGGAAAATGCGATATACGAGAAGGTAAAGACTAAAGGTGGTAGAAAATTCTACTTTGTTGATGGGCCACCTTACACGACTGGCAGAATTCACCTTGGCACAGCCTGGAACAAGGTCATTAAGGATACTGTACTGAGATATCTGAGAATGAACAACTTTGCTCCAACAGATACTCCCGGCTGGGATATGCACGGGCTTCCGATTGAAGTCAAGGTGGAACAGGAGCTTGGATTCAGGAATAAGAGAGATATAGAAAGTTTCGGTGTTGAGAAGTTCGTAAAGAAGTGCATGGAGTATGCTTTAAGAAACAAAGACATGATGACCGAGCAATTCAAGTCTTTGGCTATCTGGATGGACTGGGAAAGGCCTTACATGACGATAAAGGCAGAATACATGAACTCTGCCTGGTTTGCGATTAAAAAAGCCTACGAAAAGGGTTTGCTTGAAAGGAAAATGAGGGTTGTGAATTGGTGCCCTCGATGTGAAACTGCATTAGCTGAAGCGGAAGTTGAGTATGCAGAGAGAGAAGATCCCTCGATCTACGTGAAGTTTAGGCTAAAGAATGGTGACTACGTGATTATATGGACTACAACACCATGGACTATACCCGCAAATATTGCCATAGCGGTAAATCCAAAGCTGAAGTATGCGAGGGTCAGGGCATACAGAAATGGTATTGCAGAGACAGTAATACTTGCAGAAAGTTTGCTTAACGTTCTTGCCAAGTGCTATGAGAGATGGGAAGTTCTTGAGACTTTCCCTGGCGAGAAACTCGAAGGACTTGAATACGAGCATCCATTAGCTGAGGAAGTTCCCGAACAGGAAAATTTTAAGCACTTTATAGTTCTCGCAGATTTTGTTTCAGCAGAGAATACTGGATGCGTTCACATTGCCACCGCCCACGGCATTGAGGACTTCGAGCTCGGGCTGAAGTATGGTCTCGAGGTTTTCAACCCCGTTGATGACCGAGGCATCTTTACCGAAATCGCGGGAAAGTACGCTAATCTCAGTATTCAGGAGGCAAATGAGGTTATCATAGAGGATTTATTGAAGAAAGATCTGCTGATCGCTGAAGAAAAGATCTTCCACAGATATGGACACTGCTGGAGATGCAAGACTCCTATAATTTTCAGAACCACAGAGCAATGGTTCATCCGGATCACCGATCTGAAGGAAAAAATGCTCGAAGAGATAGAAAAAGTTTGCTGGATCCCAGAATGGGCAGGAAGTGCTCGATTTAAGGACTGGATCAGCAACGCCAAGGACTGGTGCATAAGCAGACAGAGATACTGGGGAATCCCGCTCCCAATATGGATCTGCGAAAAATGCGGTAAGATGAAAGTTGTTGGAAGCATAAACGAAGTTCCTTGGAAAGAAGATCTGGATCTCCACCGCCCGAGGATCGATTCTGTGAAGTTTAAATGCGATTGTGGTGGAGAGATGAGCAGAGTTAAGGATGTCTTCGATGTCTGGTTTGACAGCGGTGTTGCGAGTTGGGGAAGCATTGGATATCCTTTGAAAACTGATAAATTCGATCTATGGCCTGCGGATTTCATAACTGAAGGGCATGATCAGACGAGGGGATGGTTCTATTCCCAGCTTGGTGCTTCTATAATCTGCTTCGATAAAGCCCCATACAAAACGGTTCTGATGCATGGCTTTACTTTAGACGAGCAGGGAAGAAAGATGAGTAAAAGCCTTGGAAATGTGATCGAGCCAGAAGAAGTCATAGAGCAGATCGGAGTAGATTGCTTCAGGCTCTACGTTCTAAGTTCAGCGGTGTGGGAAGACCTGAAGTTCAGCTGGGAAGAGGCAAGAAATGTGCTCAGGAACATTAACATCCTGTGGAACACGATAAGATTTGCCTACACATACATGAGCCTAGACAAATTTAGGCCGGGAAGAGAAGTGGAGCTCAGTCTTGAAGACAGATGGATCCTTTCAAAACTGGAGAGGTTTAACGAGGATGCGGTTTCTGCTATGGAGAAATATCATCTCCACAGAGTTGTTAAAGCGTTTTTTGAGTTTATAATCGAAGATTTCAGCAGATGGTATATACCGCTTATCAGAGCAAGGGTTTGGGAGGAAGCGGAGTCAAAGAGAAAGATCTCTGCTTATGAAACGATGTTCAGAGTAATAGATAAAACACTCCGCATAATCGCCCCATTCGCCCCGATTATCGCGGAATGGTTCTATCAGAACTTTATTAAGAGTTTCAGAGATGGAAAGGAGAGCATATTCATGGAAGAGTATCCAAAGCCTGAGAGAAGTCTTATAGACGCTGAACTTGAGGAGAAAATGAAGATCGCAAAAGCAATAGTCGAAGCGGGAAACAGTGCAAGGAGCAAGGCAAAGATCAAGCTCAGATGGCCTTTAAGGGAGATGATCGTTGAAACAAACATTAAGGGACTTGAAAGCGTTGCTGAAATAATAGCCAAACAGAGCAACGTCAAGGAGGTTAAATTCATAGACAGGTTCCCGAAGGAGCTAATTATAAAGCCTGACTTCAAGAAAATAGGCCCTATACTTAAGGGCAGAGCAAAGGAGTTTGCTGAATATGTTTCAAAGATGAAAGAGCTACCGGAGGAAATCGAATTCGATGGTTTTAGGATTCCAAAGGAATATCTCATCGTAGAGGAAAAGATTCCCGAAGGATATGAATTTGCGGAATTTTCCAATGGAAAGGTTTACATCAACACAAAACTCGACGAGAATTTGCTACGAGAGGCTTATGCGAGAGAAGTGGTGCGCAGAATACAGCAGATGAGGAAGGAGATGAATTTGAACGTCGAGGAGTTCATAGTTAGCACTGTTGAGATAGATCCCAAGCTTCTTGAAGGCTGGATAGACTATATAAAGAATGAGACGAGGTCAAAAGAGCTGAAATTTGAGAGAGCGGAGGGATACGTTAAGGAATGGGAGATCGAGGATCTAAGGGTGAAGATCGGGATAAAAAGATGGAGCTGAATGACTGGCTGAAGATCTACGAGCAAATTCTCTCTGATTTTGGATTTTCAAGGAAAAAGGACGAAGAATCTGCGAAGCTAATCGCAGAACTTGGCAGGGGAAAGCTTCTTGACTGCAGAATTCTTGAGTGCATAAGAGATAAAGAGGTCGCTGTCGTGGGCGGAGCTTATGAAGGGGAAGAGATACTGGAGGATTTTGTTATAACCGCGGGAAAGGCCTTAGAGAGAGTTAATTTCATCCCAAAAATACATGTGACTGATTTGGAGGAGAAAGTCGAAAAGATAATCGAACTGGAAAAAAGGGGCTGTATTCTCGTTTTTCACGCGCATGGAGATAACATGGACAGAATAAAGCAGATCGTGCCAAAAGTTAGGCGATTTGTTGCAACAACTCAATGCGAACCCTTCGACAAGGTATACAACTTTGGTGGCTTTACAGACGGTGATAGAGCGGTTTTGATGGCGAAAAAGTTTGGTGCAAAGAAAATCACTTTGTATGGCTTTGACTTCAGTAAAGGAGAAGGCTTAAAGCTTAAAAAACTCGAATGGGCTAAGAAGATCCTTGAACTTGAGGGAATTTTAAATGCATCCCGCTAAAATCCAGCTCAGGGGTTTCGATGAATCGGAAATTTCAAAGGTGCTGAAAAGAGCGGGGGAATTCAAAGCGGAGATCGTAAAAACCAAGGATGGATTTGACCTCTTCTTCGAGGATGTTGAAAATGCGAGGCTTTTCATTTCAAAACTTCAAAAGGAACTTAGATTTGAGAAAAAGATGAGCACAGAAAATCTCGGCTTTAAAAAGGGTCGGATGCATTTTCTTTTCGTTTACTCTTTGAGGAAAATCTAAAATATTTCGATGTCAAGCTTAAATATGCTCGAGTTCATACTGAAAGTCATAGCGGTCAGCAGTTCTGGAGCCCTCGCTCCAGGACCGCTAAGCGCAGCTACCGCTGCGATTGGAGTTAACAGAGGCTGGAAGGGTGGATTCATTGTCAGCAGTGGCCATCTTGCGGTTGAACTCCCCCTCGTGATCCTAATAGCCTTCTTCATCTCCAACTCAGGTCAAATTGAAGAAATTATGAAACCCCTTGCGATGCTGGGGGGCTTTTTTCTACTTTTATTCGGTTATCTAACCATAAGAAGTGCCTTTGGAATGAATGAGATCGCAGAAGGAGAGCAAAAATTCTCTCCATTTTTGACAGGTGTTGCATTAAGTGCCCTAAATCCCTTCTTCATCGCCTGGTGGGCGGGAGTTGGAAGTGCCCTGATCAGCGAAGCTATAATGCTCTTTGGACTCACCGGCATCCTTATACTCTTTGCTTCACACATCTGGATCGACTTTGCCTTTCTCAGCATCTTGGCCTGCGTTACCTCCTTTAAAGGGCTGACTTTAAGAGCTTATAAGTTCCTACTACTATTTCTTGGTATTCTCGTTTTATCTTTCGGTTTTGACTACTTATGCTTTGCATTAACAGACTCACATTTATCAGAGCTTATGGCAAAGCTTTAATACAACTAAACAAAACTATTTTTGTGCTACTCGCGGAAGTCTTCGGAGTTTTCATTGCAAAGGGAAAATTTGCGTCCTCGCCTGTAGTTGTGCTGAGAGCAGAAGACGGTAGAATTCTTCCAATTTACATTGGCTTGGCTGAGGCTACTTCAATTTACTCTGCACTCAACCGCTACCTTCCGCCGAGACCAATGACACATGATCTTTTGGTGGAGATAATTTCGAAGCTTAACGGTAAAGTCGAAAAAATCGTGATAGATGATCTGATCGATACAACATTCTACGCGAGGATCGTCTTGAAGCAAGATGACAGAGAGATCGAGATCGACGCCAGACCAAGCGACAGCATTGCAATTGCTCTCAGAATTCCATGTCCGATCTTCATAGATCCGAAAGTTCTTGATGAGGCGGGGCTTGAAGAGATTCCCGAAGGCTTTGTCGATTTTGGTCAAATCTCCTGATCCCATGGATCTTCATTTTGAAAATTTGCTCCCCACCGAGGCAGAAAATAAGCTCATCGCCATTCTCCACGATCTTCTTTGGAAAATAGGGCTTTTTATCGAATTTTTCCAGCAATTTCCATGAAAGAGCACCGAAGAAATTGTATTTTTCTCCAAAATATACAACTTCCCCTCTCTCGATCTCAGCCTTTTTTATGTTGCTAACAGAGATCGAGATTTCAAGCAGTTTTTTGCCTTTATCGTAGAAACTCAAGAATGCTGGGTTCCCCTTTAATTCTGAAATAATCCAAAATCTTTCGTTTTCGAGATCTTTTAGACTCAACTTCCCTCTCTGGAGATATCTGTAATTCAAAAACCTTGAAATAGCCTTGGCAAAGCTTCTCGTCTTTCTGCTCGGTTTTCTCGAGGTTGTAATGATCATAGCTCACATTCAACATACCTATTTCCATAGAAACCTTTTATAATATTTCCAGATTTTATTGGTATTAAAATTTCCTCACCAAGATCTTCGAAATCGGAGATTTTTCTGACCGCCAAATATCCTTCCTCGATTTTTACTGCGAGAAAAACTCTTTCATCCGTTTCCTTGCAATTATAGCTATAGAAGTTTGCTGGCATCAGATTGTAAGCTTTTCCAATCGCATAACCCAATTCCTTCCCAAAAAGGATCTCCTGAAATGCTTTACTGAAGAAATACCAGTCCGCCTCCACAAGAACCTGCCTTGGATAAAAAGAGAAATAAGTGACGATTTCTTCCACGTTCTCCTTCTTGTGGATCCAGAAGCAATCCTTACAGCTCCAAACAGGCTTTCCTGAGTGTGAAATTACGATTTCTCCAAATCTGTAAAGGAGACAGGGATAAAATATGCAGAAGCAGAGCGAACAATCTTGTCCTTCGAAGTGGCAGGGATAATATTTGCATTCGTATGCAGGGCCTGAAAGGGAATTCATCGCTGCAAACAGATCCACGAGTCCGCGTTCGTTCATTTGCTCAATCTATCTCTTGAGATATTAATTCCTTTCCCCTCGGCAGAATGATCTCTCCATCTTCCCCTCTCAAAACAAACCCTCTACCAAGCAGGAATTCCCTGACGGTTAAAGCGGAAATGACCGCGTCGATTTCGTCGTGGGTCAGCTCAGGTATTTTAACGAACTTTCCAATCTCTTTTCTTATCTCAGAAAGCCCCCTCCTAGTCTTCTTCTTTGCATTTGGAGCGATCCCCATGAATACCCGTGTAGCATATGGATATACCTCGAAGACCTTTATACCTTCTTTTCTGAGTTCTTCAGCGATCTCCATCCCCCTGCTCACAATAGGTCTGAAAAAAGGTGCTCCGGAAGGAAAAAGTCTGATTCCAAGCTTTAGAAGTTTCTTTTCACATTCTCTGAGCATTCCAGTTTTCGGCAGAGATAGCGGTGCGTCGATTCCAACCGCTATAACACTGGCCAGTTCATCTTTCTTGTAATCCCCAATATAAGATAACCCATCTCCGATAACAGCAAGCTTGCAGAATTTCAATCCGACATCGATACCCGCGACTTTCATGTTATCCAAATAGATAAGATTTTTTATATCTTTTCTGACAGACAATTTTATTTGCTCTATTTTCTACCTGATCTTGTGCGAGTTGCGATCGAAACATATGGTTGTACTATGAACCAGTCAGATTCGGATATAATGAGGCATATCCTCGCGAGGGAATTCAAGCTCTCGAGTGTAGAAGATGCGGATGTCGTTGTGATCAACTCATGCGGAGTGATCGAGTATACTGAGAGAAAGATCATAAGGAGAATTTCTGAACTTAAGAATGCTGGAAAGAAGGTGGTTTTAGCGGGTTGTCTTTCAAGAATTTCAAAAAATGCTTTGGAGTTTGCGGATGCAGTAATCGCTCCCGATAATCTTGAACGTGTTGCTGAAGCTGTGAAATCCACATTAAATGGGGGAGCGCGTTTTGTTGAATGGAAAAATGTTGACAAGAGTCTTTTACCAAAGCTAAGATGTTCCGAATCCGCAATAGCCATAGTATCGATCTCCGAAGGTTGTCTCGGTCATTGTTCCTTCTGCGCTACAAGGTTTGCAAGAGGTAGGCTGAGAAGCTTCTCCATGGAGGGCATTCTCAAAGAAGTAGAAAAAGCTGTTAAAGAAGGATACAAGGAGATTCAGCTGACTTCTCAAGATACCGGCTGTTACGGACTTGATAAAGGAGAATTTCTGCTTCCAAAGTTGCTTGAAAAGATCAGTAAGATCGAAGGGGATTTTAAGGTTAGAGTCGGAATGATGAATCCACATCATGCAAAAAGGCAGATCGATCCGCTCATCAATGCCTTTCAAAGTGAGAAGATCTTCAAATTCTTGCACATTCCCGTGCAAAGTGGTGATAACAAATTGCTTGAGGATATGAGAAGAGAGCATACTGTAGAGGACTTCTTGGAAGTCGTAGAAAGCTTTCGAGATAATTTCGAGATAACTCTTGCTACGGATATCATTGTTGGCTATCCAACTGAAACAGAAGAATCTTTTTGGAAGACCTATGAGCTTATTGAGGAAGTTAAGCCAGACATCGTAAATATCACGAGGTTTTCGAAGAGAAAAGGAACTTTGGCGGAAAGGTTGAAGGAAATTCCCGGATGGATCGTTAAGGAGAGATCGAGAGAGTTAACTGAGCTCTGCATAAGAATCGGACTTGAAAACAACAGAAAATTCTTGGGAAAAAATTTGAAGGTTCTGATCACAAGTCCGGGCAAAAGATGTATGCTTGCAAGATCTGACTCTTATAGAGCGGTGATCACAGTTGGCAGGCTTGGGGAGAGTAAGAATGTGAAAATAGGAGCCTGCAGACATAATTATTTGCTCGACGAAGAACTTAAAAGGTTGAACATTTCAGAATAAAAATCCTTAAAAAAGGTAAAAGATTCATGCTGATATGAGAATTGAAAAAGTGGCTGTTCTCGGAGCTGGAGAGATGGGACATGGCATTGCAGAAAACTGTGCCATTGCGGGCTATGAAGTCTGGCTGAGAGCAAGAAGACAAAGCTCACTGGAAGAGGGAATGAAGAGAATCAGAGAGGGGCTTTTCAAGCTTCAGAGTAAGGGAATGATCAAGGATGCAAACGAGGTTCTTGGAAGGATCCACACGACAACTGAACTCAAAACCGCAGTTGAAGATGCTGATCTACTCATCGAGTCAATTCCGGAGATTTTTGAGCAGAAATTTGAGCTTTTTGCTGAATGCGACAAAATTGCGAAACCTGAATGCATTTTTGCTACAAATACATCAACAATGAGCATCACCAAGCTTGCAGAAGCTACAAAAAGGGAGGACAGGTTCATAGGAATGCACTTCTTCACACCTGTTGTGATCATGGAGATAGTTGAACTAACTAAAGGGGAGAAGACAAGCGAGGAGACTCTGAAGACCTGCATAGAATTTCTCAAAACTTTGAAAAAGATTCCTATAGTGCTTAAAAAAGAAACTCCTGGCTTTATCGTAAATCGAGTAGTTGCCCCAACGTCTGTTTTAAGATTGTGCATAATAGAAGATGGGATCGCTACGCCGGAGGAGGTTGATGCCACTTATAGGAAAGCCGGAAATGTCATCGGGCTATTCGAGCTTTGGGATTATCTCGGGCTTGATGTCGTATACAACGCAATGAAGTACTATGCGAAGGCATTGAGTCCGGAATATGAACCAAAGTATCTTGAAAAACTCGTAAAGGAGGGGAAGTTGGGTAAAAAGAGTGGTTCGGGATTCTATGATTGGAGCAAAAGACCTGAGATCGATCTGAGAAAGGCTACTGACAGAGTTGACGTTAGGGACTTTGTTTTCTTAGAGATAAACGAGGCAACCAAGCTCGTAGAAATGGGAATAGCAGATCCAAAAACGATCAACACAGCGATCAAGTTGGCTTACGGAAGGAAAAAAGGACCATTTGAAGTTGCCAAAGATTACACTGATGAGGAGATATCAAAAAGATTAGAGGAACTTGCAAAGAAGTTTGGAAAGGAGATATTTGAGCCAGCAGAGACAATTAAAAAAGGAAAGCTGAGAGAACTGCTGAAAAATCTGGACTGATAAAAATTTTTAAATCTGTGGCGAGTTTCTCATGGGTGATTCGATGCCAGTGCTATGGTTGAGTGATGTGGACAAGAACGATATTCCCATTGTCGGAGGTAAAGCTGCAAATCTCGGTGAGCTGTTAAGAGTCGAGATTCCCGTTCCCGATGGCTTTGTGGTTGATGCAAGGACTTTCAGAGATTTTATAGGCAGATCTAATTTAAAGGATAAGATCTACGGGCTCCTTAAGGGGCTTGACGTTGAGAACACAGAGGAGCTTAACAGAGTTTCTGAGGAAATAAGAAAGATGATCAGAGAAACAAGGATGCCAGAAGACATCGAGAAGGAAATAAGGAAAGCTTACAAAAAGCTTGGGAATGGCAAGGAAGTATATGTTGCAGTAAGAAGCTCTGCAACCGCAGAAGATCTGCCTGATGCAAGCTTCGCGGGGCAACAGGACACTTATCTCAACGTTAAAGGTGAAGAAGAAGTTATCAACAAAGTGAAAGAATGCTGGGGGAGCCTC
>JASKJN010000003.1 GCA_030153385.1 Archaeoglobaceae archaeon | reverse complement strand
TGCGGATCTGATAAGAGCTAAAGGCTACGCTGATTTCAAAGAAGCAAGCATCGATGCGGTGAAAAAGCTCTGTGATTATAAGGTTAAGATTCACCCCTATCCTCCAAAGAAAGAGGTTTAGCGAATTCTAGTATTTTCTTTTATTATCTCCATTGCCTGCTTCTCTCTTTCTCCGCCACACTTCTCGATGATCTCATAGCAATGTCTAATCTCTCGCTCAAGCTCGGGACTTCGATTTTTGACGAATCTTGTGGCGTGAACGAGTGCCTCTATCACCGCATTGAATCCCCTGTTGATGGCTCTCACCTCTTTTCGAATTATATCCCCTCTGAGAAGGTTAAGGTCTGCGTATAAGCCATTCAGTTTGACTTCGAATTCGCAGTAAGCCAGAGCACCTTTTATTACTGGGGGGATTAGGCTCTCAAAGAAATCCTCTCCAAGGTCATCAAAGGCAGATATTGCAAAGATCAAAGGATCAATTACAATATTTGCGATAAAAAAACTTCCTCTCTCTAAGTTTTCCCTTGTGTGTGATGGATATAGTTTTGCCCTCGCTTTCAAGCCATTCTCATCATCTACTATAATACCTATCGGAGCGGTGTTCAGTTTTTCTCCTTTTGTTATCACTATAACTTCATTTATCCCATTCCACAGCCCAAAGTCTTTTAGCCTCAACTTTCCATCCCCCCGCAAGTGCTAAGTATATTGAGCTGGAAACCAAGTCCGCAATAGTTCCTGGGTTTATCTTTTTCCTTATCAAGTATTCATCAAGCTTTCTGAACTCATCAAAGTTATTTGAATCCAATGCCTTTTTTGCAAGTTCCATAACCTCTTTTGCAACCTCTAAACCCATCTTAGCTATTATAAGGCTATCAGGGAACTCAGAGAGGAGTTTGTGATACAGAAGAACAATCGTCTCGTTAATTCCATGTTCGGAGCTCAATATGAACTCTGCTCCACTCAAACTGATAGGATACCCTTCAATAAGCTCTTTTGCGATAAGATTCTCTTTAGGGGATAGCTTCATCCACTCGTAGACGCTTAATCTCTCCTTGGTTATCTTTGAAACCGTCGTCTGGTCGTTAAGCGAGAAGCTTTCAGCCTTCAAAACCCTTGCTTTGCAGAGCTGATACGCTTTGAAGATATTTAAAGAATCCCTGAAACTTGTTTTTTTAAGAAAATCGACAGTTCTTTTTGAGTATTCCTCTATTTCCGAATCCCATACCGCAACCAAAGGGAAAAGCAACAAAAATGCCCCAAAATGAACATTAGTCCCAACACCCAATTTCCTGCTTTTTTCAACCGCCTGTAAAATGTACAATTTCTTAGTTTTTGCAGTCTTCAGGAGAAATGGAAATGCGGAAGCTGCAGAGACAAGAAAGTGCTCATAGCACAGATCTTCAAAATCGTGTTCTCTGTCTACATTTCCCGATTTGGGATTCGCTGATACTTCCAGAAGCAGGGATAGTACAGCAGAAACTGCGGAATCCTCGGGAGTTTTGAACATAGAAAAAATTTACTTTAACTTCCCTTCAATGATCTTTGCAAAGTCTTCGTAGCTTCTGTATCCAATAACCATCTCGCCATTGACAAAGAAGGTTGGTGTGCCGGTTACTCCATAGCTCAAAGCATCCTGAACATCTTTTTCAACTTCTTCTCTGTACTTTCCTGAACTCAAACACTCATTGAATTGCGTTGAATTCAGACCTAGTTCTTCCGCATATTTGTAGAACATGGTCTCGTTGGAATACCACTCATTTTGTCTTTCAAAAAGCAGATAGTGATAAGCCCAGAATTTTCCCTGTTCCAATGCGCAGTTTGCAGCCATCGCAGCTTTGTATGAAATCTCACCGTGAACAGGAAAATCTCTGAAAACAAGTTTTACTACATTGCTGTAATTCTCTATGAGCTTTTTCTCAACTTCCAGCGCAAACTTTGCACAGTAGGGGCAGGCGTAATCGGAAAATTCTATTATCACAATCTTTGGATTCTCAGCACCGACCCAGGGATCGTCATCCGCGCTAACGTTCACAGGCTCTCTAACGTTCACAGGCTCTTTTTCAAGGCTTATGACGTAGTCTTCGAACACGATCTTTTTACCATCACCAGAAATGTAATACCTCTCGGTCGCCAGAGTTCCACTGCTGTCATAAAATTCAAGCGTTACCAGATAGAACTCTCCTGCGCTTGTGTAATCTGTTGCCCTAACGCTCACATTTGGATAGGAAATCTTCACCTGCCTGTTTATTTCATCTAATGCCTTGCTCAGGTTCTTAGAAAAGTCTTGCGAGGTTTTTTCTGGTGTTATTTGTATCAGATTCAAAATCAGGAAGCATACTACAAAGCCCAATGCTATTCCAGCAACGAGCACAGCAAATTCCCTAGCGTTTTTCATGCGAGTAATTCGGGTGACTTTATATATATTTTATCCACATTTCAACTTTGCTCCAAAATAAAATCAGGAAATGAATCTCTCAAACCTTCTAAGAAATTCAGCTATTCTTTCTCTTGAAGTTGCGTAGCTCAGTCTCACCCAGTCCTTGAAAGCTATTCCAAATGCAGAACCAGGTGTCAGGGCAACGAACTCCCTCTTTAAAAATTCTTCACAGAATTCATCCCCATCTCTGCCAACCTTCATGAATATGTAGAAAGCTCCCTTCGGCGGAGCATAGCTTACACCGAGTTCGTTGAGTTTTTCCATTATCATGTCTCTTCTTACCCTGAACTCTGAGACCATTTGCTTTATAAAGCTCTCATCCATCTTAAGGGCTTCCAAACCCGCATATTGCACGAAAGAACTCGGATGACTGACAGAGTGGGACTGCATGACATTCATCTTCTCTATGATCCACTTCGGAGCTACAGCATAGCCAAGCCTCCAGCCTGTCATCGAATAAGTCTTCGAGAATCCGTTAATCGTGATCGTCCTTTCAAACATTCCGTCGAAGCTTGCGAGGCTGTAATGCTTCCCCTCAAAGATGATCTTTTCGTAGATCTCGTCAGACATCACGAGCAAATTTTTATCAACCGCAAGATCTCGAACCTTCTTCAAAAACTCCTTCCCGTAGACTACTCCGAGGGGATTGCTTGGGCTGTTTATGACGATCATCTTCGTCTTTGAACCTATGAAGTCCTCAATTGGTGCGTCGCTGAAGTCCTCGGTGTGAGGGACCCATATTGGTCTCCCTCCCGCCATGAGAACGCATGCTTCATAGCTGACCCAGGAAGGATCGAGCAGAATAACCTCGTCACCCTCCTCGACCAGACACATCATCGCCTCGAATATCGCATACTTCGCTCCTGGAGTTACGATAACATTATCTGGAGTTGCTGGAACTCCGTTTTCTCTCTGCATCTTTTCTGCTATCGCACTCAAAAGTTCCGGAATGCCTTTAGTTGGAGTATAGAACACCTTTCCTTCATTCATTGCTTTGCAAGCTGAATCTATGATCCTCTGAGGTGTCTTGAAATCTGGTTCACCAACGCTCATGTCCACTACGTCTTTTCCCTCCTTTGCGAGCTGTTTAGCCATTGAAGAGATCCTCAGAGTGGCTGAGGGCTTTACAGCATCAATCCTTTTTGCGGACTTCATAATCCTTTAACCTCTTCACAAGCTTCACTGCAGCCTCTACAGCGCGCTTTGCATAGTCCACTCTCTCAGCAGCTGCAATTCTGCCCATTCCCGGACCGCTTATTCCAAGTGTCACAGGTTTTCCGTATTCGATGCTGAGGTCGACTATTTTCCTCGCAGCGTGTTGAGCGACGATCTCGTCATGCTCGGTCTCACCTTCGATCACACAGCCAATCGCAACGACAGCGTCAACATTCCCTTTCTCAAGCATCTTTTTGACCGCAATTGGTATATCAAAAGTGCCGGGAACACGAATGATCTCTGCCACTTCCGCACCAAGAAATTCAGCGTGCTCTTTTGCGAGGATCTCCATCATGTATGTTATATCTCTGTTGAACTCTGAAACTACGAAACCTAGTTTGATCTTCTCGCTCATGTCACGACTTCTGCACAGGGTTTTTAATACTTGCCTAGTTGTTTTTACAATTTCCGTATAATTGTCAGCAAACTATTTTTATTCATGAGCTATCGCTTCATGAGAGCCAAGAAGAGAACTTTTAAGGCGTTCTCGGGATTGATTGTATATTATTTTATGCTTTTAATTTTAAATCTCAATTTGTTTTAAAACAGCCTGAATTCGCTTTGGATGTGTAATAATTAACTTCGTTGCACACAGCTCAATAGAACCATAGAAAAGCTTAAATACTCTGGTACAACCAAGTAGATCGGTGCACGGAGATGTTCGAGACATCTGAATTGGAATTGGTTGGATATAAACAGAGCGCTGGGAGAGTTGGCGGGTTAAATCTGGCCTCCGAAAACAGATTTCTGCCAAAGAAAGTCTTTTTCACATCCGGCGTCGGGAAACATAGAGATGCGCTTGTTAGCTTTGAACTCGCTTTGAGAGATGCGGGGATCGAGAAATTCAACCTCGTAACGGTCAGTAGCATATATCCGCCCGGATGCGAAATGATCACGAAGGAAGAGGGACTGAAGGAGCTACATCCAGGGCAGATCGTTTTCTGCGTGATGTCAAGGATGACAAGCTGTGAGAAGGGCAAAAGAATCTTTGCAAGTGTTGGAGCGGCGATCCCCGATACTCCGACTTTAAATGGCTACTTGACCGAATATCACGGATACTGCAACGGAGAAGAAGGGAAGTATGCGGAAGAAATGGCAGCATACATGCTAAGAACCGCATTCGATATTGAACCCGGAAAGACTCTGAACATTACCGCTACTGCTGAGGTTGACGAATACACAACAGTTGTAGCAGCTGCGGTTTTTGTGATCTGAAATGGAGCACACAAGTCCTATAGAGGTCTCGAACAAGAGTTTTGCAGAGCTTTTAATTTCAATGTCTAAAACTGGATTCCAGGGCAGAAGGCTTGGTTTGGCTTTCGAGATCTGGCTCGAAATGCTTAAAGAAGAAAAAATAACTATTCTGATGGGTCTGGCGGGGGCAATGGTTCCCGCTGGAATGAGGAAAATATTAACTTGGCTGATCAGGAACAGATACGTTGATGTCCTTGTTTCAACGGGAGCAAACCTCTTCCACGATCTTCACGAGGCTCTGGGCTTCAAGCACTATCTGGGCGTTGATTCAGCAAACGACGAGGAACTTTACAGAGAAGGGATCGACCGCATATACGACGTTTTCGCCTACGAGAGAGAGTTCAACAAGCTCGATTTTTTAATTTCCGAGATCTTTGCGGAATCTGAGGGGGTCTTCAGCTCAAGAGAGATCGTCGAAATGATCGCTAAGAGGGTTAGAAAGGATGCAAAGGAGGATTCGATCGTCCTTTCAGCTTACGAAGAGGGTGTGCCCATATTCTGTCCGGCGATCGCTGATAGTTCTATTGGTATTGGGGCGTCTCTTGCAGGTAAAAGATGTATAGTGGACACCATTAAGGACGTGGAAGAGCTTACAGAGATCGTTGCGAGATCAGAGAAGACTGGGGTTATTTACATAGGTGGAGGGGTTCCAAAGAACTTCATTCAGCAGACAGAGGTAGTTGCAAGGTTAAAAGGCTATGAAGTCGACGGCCATGATTATGCAATTCAAATAACTACTGATTCGCCCTACTTTGGCGGTCTAAGCGGTTGCACGTTCGAGGAGGGTATCAGCTGGGGTAAAATAAACGTTAAGAGTAAAAAAGTCCAGGTTTTTGCGGATGCAACGATCGCTCTACCTATTCTAGCCCACGGGCTGATAGGGGTGAAAAGGAAAAACTACCCTGTTTTTTCATTTGACGGAGAAGTTAAGGTTCGCTACTCTTAGAAGCTTTAATGAGGGCCTGTTCAATTGCCCTTTCAACTGCTTTTTTGTGAGCATTCGCAGCTTTGTGGATTCCACCTGTAAGACCCCGAGAAGCGACGCATGGGAAGATCTGTGTGTAGTAGCCCGCTTTCGACGGTGCTTCTTCGACTCTCAAGCCTTTGATCTTTTCTGCAACGTAGTAAGTGGATCCGCAGAAGGAAGATCTCTTGACCTTAACGTCCTTTATTACTCCGTTTTTGATCTCTATTTCGAATTCCGGAGCTCCAAAAAGCTCGAAAAACGGAGAGTTGTCTATCTTTGGAGTTGTACAGCAGATCTCCTCCCAGAAAACTCTCACCCCTACTCTATCCCCTTCCTCCCTCAGCTGTTTGTAAGAACCGCTCTTGGCTCCCCCCGAGATCACCACAAGCTTAATTCCTCTCTCTGAAGCCTGCCTTATGAGCTCAAGATTCAAATCTGGATGCAGAAGGTATGAGACAACCAGATCTGGCTTAAAATCCTCTGGTAGGTTCAGATAATCTTTTGGATTTTCTATTAGCACTGGAAGTTCTCTCTCGACCTCGTAAACTTTAACCTCAAAAAATTTCGAGAATTGTTCTATCGCCCTTCTGTTCTTCCCTCTTCTTACAACTACGCTGATCTGCATATTCTCTCGATTTCAGCTTTTATCTCTATGAATGGCCGAAGTTCACAGACCTTGTAGGGTGGGATGTTGTTTATGTCCGCTTTGATAAAGCATTCGCTGAACGGGATCTTTCCCAAAACCGGGTGTTTTAGCTTTTCGATTAACCTATTTGCTTCTTCAGACTCAATGAACTTGTTCACAACCACACCTATTTTCTCGATCCCTATATCTCTCGCAAGCTTCTCTATTCTCTCAAGCGTTTCGAAGGCTCTACTTCCCGGTTCCACCACAGCGATCAGCAGATCAACTCCTCTCGCAGTCCCTCTCCCGAGATGCTCGATTCCGGCTTCCATGTCAAGAATTAAAACGTCCTTTTCCCTAAAAATTGCATGTCTTAAAATTGCTCTCAGAAAGGCATTTTCAGGACAGAAACAACCCTCTCCTCCTTTTTCAATAGTCCCAAGGACAAGAACCCTTACACCGTCTTCATTGTATTCGGAATATGCTTCAAAAATATCGTCAACCTTTGGATTCAGTTTATACGTTCCCAGGGGGCCGACAACACGTTCTTCTATTATTTCCTTAAGTTCTGAGAGTGGTTTCAAATTCTTCTTTATACCCAGAGCGGATGGCAGGTTCATTGCGGTATCACAATCAATTGCGGTGACTCTGTATCCGTCTTTGGCAAATAAATGTGCCAATACAGCAGAAAGCGTTGTTTTACCAACGCCCCCCTTTCCTGAAACTGCGATTTTCATAAAGCTGAATTTTCAAAGGTATAAAAAAGTTTTAGGTTTCGCGGAGATGGTTCTCATTGGATAAATTTAAATATTCGATTGATTAAAGATTATTTAATGCCAGATATGGGAAAAATTTACTCAGAGCTCGGTTCGGGATTTTGCATTGTAAAAGAAGGCAAGATTTTGGAAAATTACCTCCTCAGCGATTTCGAAATTGAGTGGATTAAAAAACTGCTACCCCTGATCGATTTTTTCCCAAAAGATTTCGAGTTGGGGATTTTTGAGTTCGACATGAACAGGAGATTCGGAGTTTTCAAAATTGAAGACAAATTCTTGCTCTTCCCGGCGAGAACAGACAATCTCGGAGAAATAATAAGGAAGAAGGGTGCTATATATGAAGCATAAATTCTACATTCTCCAAATAGGCGACGAGGTAACTTCAGAAGGTATCGAAGAAACAGAGCTGTTTAAAAAGCTTAGAGATTCCGGGATAAAAAAGGCGATCTTGGTGGGCGAAGAAACGGCGATTTACTTCGAAGCTTTTGAAAAAAAGTTCGTAATGGTAGGTGTAGAAAGAAAATCTGCTGGAGTTGCGAGAATAATTGCAAGAAATCTTGTTTCTAGGAGCAGAAAAAAGATAGACTTTAGCTCCCTTGAGGAAGTTTTTGAATTTGCGAAGAGGGTTGAGAATGCAGATTTAGATGAGTTGGCAAAATTAAGGTGATCCGCATGCTTTACGACATTTTGAGCATAGCTCTTGGATTCGGGATCGGATTTGTAGTTACATGGAGGTTCGTAGAGGTAGGTGTTAGAAGAGAGGAAGAAAAAATTGGAGAGGTGAGGAAGGCCAAGATAGCAGTAACGGAAAAAATTGAGAATGCAGTAGAACCAATATCTGAAAAACCCTCAAGCCTCGAAGAGCTACTGAATTACATTGGCAGAAAATACATGCTTTCAGAGATCACATTATTAACTCCAGATGGATTGCCGATAGCTTCAAATAGCTCGACTCCTGAGGAGGATACTGCCAACGCTCCAGAGATCATAAAACTGGCGAATCAGCTTTTGAACTCTGATAGGATCGTGCTGAGTGGGGGAGAAAATCGAGTTGTGGTCGTTCAGATAAATCCCGACGTTTTGCTCTACGCAAAAGTTGCAAGAGAACTCTCTCGGCCTGAGATTGAGAAACTAAAAGTTGAGGTAAATACGATTCTGGAGGGGTTGATATGATCGCTACCATTCTCCTATCTATTCTCGTCTTTTCAGTAAGTGCAGGAGAGAACGTGACGATACCTGTCAGTGAACCAGCTGTTTTGCAGGCTGATGACCCCTGCATGTACTTCTTGGAGAGTATGAGCAATGTAGCAAGCGTTCAGCCAGGAGAACACATCTTGCAAGTCGGATTGACATGTTCTGAAGGCACAAAATATGTATTGGGGAATGGATCGACAATTGCCGTGATCTCGGTCTCTCCTGCTAAATCCGAGACTGTGATTAAATATGCGATCTTCCTCGAAAATGAAATTAAAAATGTTTGGAAGAATTACACTTTGCTCAGTGAGGAAATAAACAATCTTTCAGAGAGAGTAAATGAACTTGAACAGGAAAACTCGAAGCTTAAAACTGAAAAATTAGGTCTTGAAACCGAACTAAGAGCATATAGGGACAGTTATGACCAGCTTCAGGCAAAATACTTTGCAATAATTCAGGATCTTGAAAGCAAAAAGAGCAAGATCTCACAGATGGAGGTCGAGCTTAAAAATTTGTCGGAACAAAGCGCCACTTACCGAGCAACAACCCTCTTCTTGGTATCAATCTTTGTAGGTTCTTTCACCGCAACTGCAATAATGCTTCGCAGATCTTAGGGTGAGAAAATTTCATCTGAATTTGTTGTAAAATTTTTTCCAAAACTTGCGTGGAGGATAAAGCGGTAGCTGAGATCCGCTTTTCCACCCCTGAAAGCGTCGCCATAAGTCGCGTTTACAATTTCACCAACGAAGAGTGTATGATCCCCGACCTCAACTTCTTTTACCACCTTGCATTCTAGGTTTGCCTGACACTCCTTTATCGAAGGTACTCTAACTTTCTGCGAATTCACAAACGTCAGCCTAAGCTTTGACAGCTTATCCTCATTTGCTCCGCTAACAGTTCCAGCTATCCAGACGTCCTTTAAAAGCTCTATCGTTGGAACTGCAACAACAAACTCCTTAAACTCCTTTATAAGCTTATTTGTATGTCTCTTGTGACCCACAGAAACTCCCAGAAGCTTTGGTTCAAAAGAGAGGGGAATAACCCAGTCTGCAGTCATTACATTCGGCTTATCAACTCCAGAAACGATTAAATAAGTCCTGAGAGGATACAGAAGCTCAAGCATATTTCTCCCTCTTCTCATTAATTAAAGCGATAAAGTCCTTGGGAGAGTCGAGCGATTCCAATTCCTCCTTTAGAACAAACACGACCGAACTAACCCTCTTCTTCAATTCTCTCTCGGTAATATAAGCAGCATCCGCGTTCAAAATCTCAGAAACTTTACCTATTAGCTCCGCTCTTCTTTCTATCTCTCTAACCTGCTTCAAACCCATTAAAACTTCGTTATCTTCAAACTTTGAAATAGCATCGAATGGAGTATGCTTCACAGTGTAAATCGCAACTCCGATCTCTCTGAGCTTTCCGACGATCTCGTCCTCATAATCTCCGCTCTCTATTTCTTCATCCTTTTTGCTGATGAACTCATAGAAATCTATTTTTTTAACCACATCCCCAAAGATCTCTTCTATCTTCATTGCAATCTCAACGCTTGCATCCGCACCCTCTTCGTAGTTCTTCATAGTCCTCTTAGAGACTCCAAGTCTCCTTGCCGCCTCACCAACGCTCACACCCATAGCTTCTCTGGCTTTTCTGAGCTTTTCAGCGTCAAGCTTTACGTAGTACCCACCGGGGGCGGAATATATGCATGGCAGTTCTCCTCGAAGATAGTCGTAGAAGGTTGCGAGGTTTATCACTGGAAGGTTATAACGAGTGTAAACTACTCTCCTTTCCAGAAAATCGAACTTGAATCTCTCACCGATAACAAGAGCTGTGGCATTCAAAAGCCTTGCTATCTTTCTCATCTCTTCTGCGGTCTCCATTTTCAAAGAGTCGACGTTGTAAAGCACTTTAATTAATAGAATTCGATTACCCTTTTTGGCTATTATGTCAAAGCATCTTGGCTTAGTATCAACTAACTCCAGCAGAATGTATCCCTCTCTTTTGAGAAGTTTTATAACATTGCTCGCCAGCAAAGATTGCATCATTTTGATCTATGTTGTTTGAGGTTGTATATAAAAATTTTCTGAGTTTTAAGGTGGAAAAGGTTTTCTGCTCTCAAGCATAATTCCTACATGCTCACAGATTACGCGTCCAAGATCTTTGAATCATTCGAAGAGCTGAGCAGAATTCTCAAGAAGGAAGATGGAAACCTTGTTATTGAAGACGATCCTCTCAGGATAGTGATCACAAGAGACAGAGTCGAATTTTACGTTTATGACGAATTCCATGGATTCGTAAGCGAGAGTCAAGCGGAGTTAAGCGAGACAGTTAGCGAGGAGGCGAAGCTCTGGCTTCAGGCACTGGCAAATCTGCACTTCAAGAGGTTCAGCTTGAGGCGATAGTATGGACTTTCCTCCTTTTCGCCCGCCAAGCGAGGCTTTCAGTTATCTAATTCGAGTTGTAAGGGGTTGCAACTGGAACAAATGCCTATTCTGCTCGATGTATAAGACTATAAAATTTGAGCAAAGACAAAAGGAGGAGATCCTCAGAGACATAGATGAGATCCCAAAATACTTCCCGAGATCAAGGAGTGCATTTCTCGGTGACTCAAACCCGCTTATACACAAAGACATCGTCGAGATCGTGCGCTATTTGAAAAATAAGAGACCGGAAGTGGAGAGGATAACAGCTTATGCGAGAATTAAAACAATAGCAAACATGCCTGAGGAGAAGCTGGAGAATCTTAAGTCTGCTGGGCTGACAAGATTGCATATGGGTCTTGAGAGCGGAGATGATGAGGTTTTGAGCCTTGTTCAAAAAGGAATAAATGCTGAGGATGCCATAAAGGCTGGAAAAAAGGCTGGAAAATATTTTGAACTCACGTACTACGTGATCACAGGACTTGGAGGGTCTGAGAGGAGCGAAAGACATGCGGTAAATACTGCAAAGGTGATAAACGAGGCAAAACCGACTTTTGTGAGAGTCAGAAATCTTACGATCACAAATCCTGTGATGGAAAACCTAATAAAGCCTCTAAAAGCCGAAGAACAACTTGAGGAGCTTAGAAAACTGATTGAGGGTATAAAAGTTGAGACCTATTTCACAACAGACCACGTCTCAAATTATCTGTTCACGGAACAGGGAGCATTCTTCACCGGAGTGCATGGTAGAATTCCGGAGGAAAAGGATGAAATGCTCCAGCTCATAGATGACACGCTTGAGACCATAAAAGCGCTGAAAAAATCTGGTGTGAGGATTTTCACGAGTAACGACTTGTTCAGGCTTGGTTTAATAACGCTTTAGGATTACCTACAACTCAGTTCCAGCTCCACAACTTCTCCTCTCGGCTTAACTTCCTTGAAAATTTGTCCTTCGAATCTGTAAACCTCCGCCCCTGTGAGCCAGCAGTCCGGTGGCAGTCCAGCTTTCATGCAGGTCTGGCTTAAAAACTCCTCAGCGTCGAATCCGAACTCAACTGCAACCTGTGGGAGTAGGAGTCCAGAAAAAAGCCCTTTTTTAACCATTAAACCGTGTCTACCAATCTCCACAAACTTTGGAAGGTCCTGAGGCTTTGCTTTGATCTTTTCAGGTTCTGTTAGGATTGTGACCTCAACCGTGATCTCATCCATTTCGCTCAGCCTTACGGGCTCAAATCTCGGATCATCAACAGCAGCAGAGATTGCAGATTCTATTATTGCCTCATCAAGCCTCTTTATTGGAAAAGGAAATCCGATACATCCCCTCAAATCGTTGTTCTTGATCAAGGTCGTAAAGACTCCTCTTTTTTCCGAGAAGACACCGCCATATCGGTCGTTAATCACTTTGTTTTTTTCCAAGTACTCTTCTATTGCTTTTCTCGCAAGCCTTACAGCCATCGTTCCCTCTTCAAGGCTTAGCTTCATGAAATGAAAAAGTATTTTTAAATTAATAACCTTGTTGCTCCATGATTCTCGGCCTTGACATTGGAGGTACGAACACAGATGTGGTTTTGCTTAAGGATGGCTATTTCGAAGTTTTGGGCACATTCAAAACGAGGGATTTTGATCTGAGTAAAATTAATGTCGATTATGATGCTCTGGGTGTTGGTATTGCGGTATGGTTCAGGAATGGCAAACCGGTTGGAGCTCCGAACCTTGAGAGGATTCCAAGCTTGGTGACGAACAAACCAAAAGTCGTCGATAATGACGCAAATTGCTTTGCATACTATTCAGCATATCTAACAAAGAAGAAGAACGTTCTTTCTCTCACGATCGGCACAGGTATCGGGACTGGAATTGTGATCGAGGGAGAGGTTTATCGTGGCGATGGTTTGGCGGGTGAGCTTGGGCATGCTTTTGTTGGTGGGAGGAGAAAATGCAAATGTGGAGGTTGCGGACACCTCGAAGCTTACTTTGGGGGTTGGGCTATAAGAGACATAAAAGAGAAACTCGATAAAGGCACGATTTATCAGACAAAGGGTTTTAAGCTTTTCTGCATAGCAGTATCGAATGCTATAATGCTTCTGAATCCAGAAGTCGTCACTTTTGGAGGCAGAATAGGCGGAAGACTGAAAGAGGATTTGCTTGCAGAAGAGATTTCGAAATTAATCCCAGAGGTTTTCAAACCCGAGTTCAGGGTTATAGAAGACGATTATGCGGTTGCCAAGGGCGCTTCCTTGCTTGCCCGGGATTCACTTCAGCTAAAAAATAGGTAGTCGGATGGCTTGAAACCCTCTTTTTCCATCAGATCGAGAGAAACGATGAATTCATCCTCCGCCTCTCTTTTTGTTCCAACAACCAGGTATTTCTCGCCATTTATGATCTCGAGATCTCCTCTTGCAACGACTCTCTCACCTCTGAAAGCCTGACCAACAAAGGTGTGTGTGAAGCACAGAATCGCCCTTACTTCGGAATGCTCTAAAGGATAGTAGGCAGGATAGTCAAATGCGTATCTGTCTTCAAGGACTTTTGCGGTAATCGTCGCCTTTCCAAGCTTGATCCCCGCTTCTTCAGGTATTCCATTATCTATCTCGTCGTATCCCCTCACATAAAGCAGATCGAAGTAAGTCTCGCCAAGATAAGCTCTGTGAAACTTTCTTTTCTCGTGTGCAACGAATAAATCGAAGGGAATCGGAACTTTTCTCTTTCGGTAAATGAATTCCCACATTTCATCATCCAGATCAGAAAGAGCGCCCCTCTCAATGCCTTTCTTCAGCTTCTCCCTTGCCAAAAACCAGTATTTCCCGTAAACTATGAAATCAACGTCAGATTCCTCGCTCTGCAGTCCAATAAGCCTCGAACCCGTGACACCCATTTCATTCATCGGGATCGAGCTGAAGAAGTTCACGACTTTGGCAACGCTCGAATCCATGATGTCTTTCAATCTTTCCTCAGGCTTTAAAACTTCCTCGACATCTCTCAAAGGCACCCTGAAAATTCCTCTCTCATAGTATTTTTCAGCCAATGGGTGAGACAGCGCTTCCTCGTGAGAAAGCTTTTTGAACCTCTTTCCATCCTTCAGCCTATCCCCTTTCTCGTGTTCGGAATATCGAAGAAAACACTTTACTTTCTCATCATTTCTGTATCCGAGAACTGAGAAGTAGCAGTTTCCAACCCTTAAGAAGTCTCTAAGGCGAATAGGTCGCATATATTCTCTTTATCTCCTTCGCAACTGCTTTTTCGCCCTCTTTTTTCAGCAATCTTCCATCCAAAAGCTTTATTCTTGTGATAACGAACTTCTTCCTTTCAAACTCAATTTCTTCGCCAACTGAGAATTCTGTTTCCCCATCAAAGGGGATCTTGTAGGAAGTAGTAACCGCTCTCTTATGCAGACTAAACCTAACGTAAACTTCTCCGACTTCCTTCAGCCAAACAGCCTGCGAATCTTTAGCCTTTGCAAATTCCACAGTTCTCCCATCCTTCAGCTGAACCGCAGTGATCCTCCCAATTCTGCTTTCCCCATCCAGATCAACTATCAACTCCGCCCCTTTAACGAGTTCCTCACTCTCCGCTAGCTTCACTGCTCCAATTCTCGTTTCATCCTCATGACTGAAGATTGCTTTTAACTCTACCTCTCTTTCTGGCTCTAAGCGAACATGAGTTCCGCAATTTAGACACCTGTAAAGGTTATCCTTGACCATTTCGTGATCGGTAATCTCTTTACAGGTATCACAGTAAATCTCCGTTCTCATATAGAAAATACCAGGCAATTGCTTAAAAAAACTTGTTCCCGAGAAATGCCGGGTTAGGGATAAGCTTTTAAAATTTCTCCTCCAATTTCGATGTGCAAAGGAGAAGGTTGAGAAAGAAGGAATCAAAAGAGATAGCGAGAGAAGTTTTCGAAAATTCTGGCGTTAGCGTGGAAGGAGAAATGGATTTGCTTGATTTTGGGGAAATAAAAATAATCCTCGTGGACAATGAGCCTTTACTCCTTGAATATGGTGGCAGACACTATCTATCCGTTTACGGGGCAATAAAGCTGAAGCCCGAAAAATACAGGGTCACAGTCGACAGCGGAGCTTTCAAGTTCATTGTGAATGGTGCAGACATAATGAAGCCCGGAATAGTCTTTGCTGACAGTAGAATTAAGGAAGGGGATTTCGTCTATGTTACAGTGGAGGGAAAGGAAAGCGCGATCGCGGTGGGAATTGCGCTGTGCAATGCAGAAGAAATGAAGGGAAAGGGAAAGGCTGTCAAAAACCTGCACCACGTAAAGGATAGAATCTGGGATTATCTTATCAGCAACAATTTGATAAGGGGATAGTTTTGGCAGTTCAAACTTCAGAGGCTAAAGAGCTTTCGGTCAGAAGTTTTAAAAGTATGTTTCGGACTAAAAGCTGTTAAAGATAAATTTTAAATTTTAAATGCTCACTTCTTTCATGGCTCTCGGATTTGTGCTGATAAAGGTCGCTCCGGGAAAGGAGAAAAGGGTTTACGACAGAATTGCGAACATAAAGGAAGTAGAGGAGCTATACCCGCTCTTTGGAGAATACGATCTTATTGCGAAGATCGTTGTAAAGGATTTCGAGGAGCTGAGCGATATAGTCGTGAACAAAATAAGGGCTATTGATGGAGTTCTGGAAACAAAAACTCTTACGGGGGCAAAGTTTTGATGCTTCGCGGGCTTAGAATTGTAGCTGAAAACAAAATAGGAGTTCTCAGGGATCTGACGAAGATCATAGCGGACGAAGGTGGGAATGTCCACTATGCCCAGAGCTTTCCACTAACCTTCGGTGAGCACAAGGGAAAGGCTTTGATTTATTTCGAGATCGAGGGAGGGAACTTTGAGGGAATGCTTGAAAAGATCAAAAAACTCGAATACATAGTCGAGATCGAGGAGGAAAAACCCTTTGAGCAGGTTTATGGCAAGAGAGTGATCATACTCGGTGGAGGTGCGCTTGTTTCTCAAGTGGCAATAGGGGCTATTAGCGAGGCGGATCGGCACAATCTGCGTGGTGAGAGGATAAGCGTTGATACGATGCCGATAGTTGGTGAAGAAGAGATAGCGGAAGCTGTAAAGTCTGTGTCGAGGCTTCACAGAGCGGAAGTCCTCGTTCTCGCTGGCGGACTCATGGGTGGCAAGATAGCGGAGGAGGTTAAAAAGCTGAGGAAAAAAGGAATTAAGGTTATCTCATTAAGCATGTTTGGAAGCGTGCCAGAGGTGAGCGATCTTGTGATCAGCGACCCTGTTATGGCGGGAACGCTTGCAGTCATGCACGTAAGCGAAAGGGCACAGTTTGACATTGATCGGGTGAGGGGTAGAAGAGTTTAAGATTTTAAGCAAACATATGTTTTGGTGGTTGTTTGGAGGCTATTTTTAGCTTTTCCATCACATTGAGAAGGTCTGAAGTTTCTATAACATCCTTGCCTTCTGCAATTGCTTTGTGAAGCGAAGCCTTGATGATCTTTTCAACAAGATCCCTCCCACTAAGCCCCTCTGAAAGCTCTGCTATCATTTCAAGGTTTGCCCTTACCTCGAGCGGTAGTTCCTTAATGTTATTTCTCAAGATCTGCACGCGGTCTTCAAATGTTGGAAGTTTGAACTCTATCTCTTCCTCAAATCTGCTCCTAATAGAATAATCCAGAAGTTCTATTCTGTTCGTCGCAGCGATCGTGCAAATACCCTCGTTGCTCTGCATTCCATCGAGTTCTGTGAGAAGAGCGTTGACGACTTCGGAAACATCTCCACGGAGATCCTGGTAGCTTCTGTCTAAGGCTATGGCATCGAATTCGTCAAGGAAAACGATACATGGCATTAACTCCCTTGCCTTGTCATATAGCTCGTGGATCTTCCTCGCACCATCGCCAACGTGCTCGCCTATTAGCTTTGTGGACTTTACTGAAAGGAAAGGCGTATTCGCTTCATTTGCCAGGGCTTTTGCAAGCATCGTTTTCCCTGTCCCAGGGGGTCCGTAGAAGAGAACGTTCTTTGGAGCCCATTTTCCAAATTTCTTCGGATTCTTGAGGTATTCAAGGATGACTTTCGCTTTCCTCTTTGCTTCTTCCTGCCCAACGACGTCAGAAAGTCGAACGTTTTTCACAAACTCTGTCTCCACTACGGCTGTTTCAGATTCTACTATGATCTTCGTGGAATCTGATATGTATCCTGACGGAGGGACTGCCTCGACAACTTCAAAGGCGAAATCTGGGAACATCTTCATGTCGAACATCAACTTTCCCTTGTATACCATTTCGCCCCTCCATTGATCCTTAGCATAAGCGTTAAAGACTCTTGGATTATCTACTTTCGGATACTCGACAAAGCTTGCCTTAAGCGGGTATCCGAGGGGACGGAGGATCACGTATTTCAGCTCGACTTCTCTCTCAGCCATTTGAATTTATGTCTACAGACGCTTTAATAAGTTTTTCTTGAGAATTCAATTTATTTAAAAATCTTAAGAAAATGTTCTCAAACTGATGCTACTTGACCTTCTCCCCCGGCTTAACTTCCCTTTCTGGTGTTAAGAGTATTGGCTTTCCCTCAACGTCAACCGCGAGGATCATGCTCCTGCTTTCAACTCCCATTAACTTTGCGGGCTTTAGATTTGCAAGAACGACAACAAGCTTTCCAATCAGCTCTTCTGGGGAATAACTTTCAGCAATTCCAGCGACGATTTGCCTTTTCTCGCTTCCAATATCAACTACCAGCTTCATGAGTTTCTTGCTCCCCTCTATTTTCTGTGCAGAAACGATTTTTCCAACCCTAAAATCCATTTTCCTGAACTCCTCAATTGAGACTTCGCTCTCATTTTTCTCACAAAACTTTTCCTGAATTGCCTTTTTGAGGGGTTCTATTTCCTCGTTCTCGATCTTCTTGAAGGGGAGATCTGGCTTTTTGACTTCAATCTTCTCATCGACTTTCAAAACGTCATCTATTGAGCAATTGCCCAGATTAATTCCGATTGTCCCCGCAACTTTTTCCATGCTTTTTGGCATGATTGGATAGCTCAGAATCAGCAAAGCCTTCACGATCTGCAGGCAATTAGCCACAACCTTCATGGTCTTTGCCTTATCAGACTTCAGCAGTTCCCATGGCTTTGAATTCTGAAAGTAAACGTTTCCAAAGCTTGCAAGCTCCATCACAGCATCGCTTGCGGACTTGAACTCCCACTTCTTTATGGCATTCACTATCTTATTCTTTGTCTCCTCTATCTTGCTCAGAATCTCCCTATCTACCTCCATAGATACAACTCCGAAATTCTTCCATACAAATGAGAGGATTCTGAAGAGGAAGTTGCCGAAGGTCGCGATGATCTCGTTGTTCACTTTCTCTCTGAACACGTCCCATGAGAAGTTAAGATCCTTGTCATGGCTTGTATAGTTCACGAGGTAGTATCGCAGATAATCGGGATTGAACCCTGCTTTCAGATATTCATCTTCAACCCAAACAACGTATCCCCTGCTCTTTGAGAGGTTCTTTCCCTCTATCTTAACCATTCCGCTTGCAATGACTGCTGAAGGAAGGGCGTAATTGGCTCCCTTAAGCATCGCAGGCCAGAATATGCAGTGGTGGTAAGCAATGTCCAAACCAATGAAATGAATGATCTCCGCCTTTCCTTCAAGCCAGATCTTTCTCCAGTCATCCGTAGCCTTTTCTGTGAAGCTTATATAGCCAATTGGAGCGTCGACCCATACATAGAGCACTAAGCTTTCATCCAGCGGAAATCTAACACCCCAATCAAGGTTTCTCGTTATACACCAGTCTTTGAGATTTCCAATCCACTGTCTTGCATAATTAAGCGCATTCTCTGTTCCCGAGAGATTTGAAAGGTATTCTTCGAGAAAATCCTGAAATGCTGTGAGCTTAAAGAAGTAATGCATCTGTTTCCTGAAAACAGCCTTATTACCGCAGATCTTGCATTTCGGCTCCAGTATCTCCCCGGGCTCAAGATGCCTTCCACAGCCCTGATCACACTCATCTCCCCTTGCGGGAGTCTTGCAGTAGGGGCATATTCCTTCAACATATCTGTCCGGCAAAAACATGTTGCAATTCTCGCAGTATGCAAGCTCAATTTCTTTCTTGTAGATATAACCGTTTTCTGCAAGCTTTTTTACAAACTCTCTGGTTCTTTCATGGTGATAGCTTTCTGTTGTTTTTCCAAAGAAATCGAATTCGACATTTAACGCTTTGAAAACTCGTTTAAAGTGCTCATGATACTTATCCACGAGCTCCTGAGGTTTCAATCCTTCCTTCTCCGCGTTTACAACTATCGGCGTTCCATGGCAGTCGCTACCACAAATGAAAACAACTTTCTCACCCATCAATCTCAAATATCGCACATAAACGTCTGCGGGGACATAAGTGCGAAGATGACCGACATGGAGCTTTCCATTCGCATATGGCAGTCCGCAGGTGACGAGCTTCATAGCCAGAAAAATGGGGATGAGTGATAAATATCTTTTCCAAACTGTTTATTACAATTTTTCTCGATTTTAATATCAATTAACAAATTGGGAAAATTTTATTAACTTTAAGTGAGAAAAAGAATCATGCACATCCCCGATGGGTATCTGGATTTGAGTATAGCGGGATTATTCTTTGTGCTAACATTGGCAGTATTGGGCTACTCGATCTTCAAGCTCAGAGGGGCTAAGCTCACGTCTTTATTCGGGGTTCTTTCAGCGGCAATATTTGCAGCTCAGATGCTTAACTGGCCAATTCCTGGCGGAACTTCTGCACATTTCGTTGGTGGATCGCTTGCGGGAATCCTTCTCGGCCCATACGCTGGAAGTTTGGCGATGGCAATTGTGCTAACGATTCAAACGCTCGTCTTCAACGACGGTGGCATCACCGCATGGGGGGCAAATGTCTGGAATATGGCGATCGTAAACGTATTCGTGGGATATTACATTTACCAAACCTTTTCCAAGTTCAGCAGAAGCTTCTCCGCATTCCTCGCGGGATGGCTTGGAATCACGATCGCTGCTATCTTTGCGGGGCTTGAGATAGGGCTCTCGACGAGCTTCGCATATGGTTTAAGCATTACGATTCCAGTGATGGGAATCTGGCATGCGGTTCTCGGGATCATAGAGGGTATAATTACTGCTGGAGTTGTCAGCTATATCGCAACCCGAAGAGCGGATCTTCTGGAAAAGAAAGAGGTTGGAAAAGCTTCATTTGTTCTTATTGCGGGGCTTATAGCTCTATCACCGGTATTTGCATACCTTGCGGAAGAAGTCGGATATTCAGAGCCACTTGAGAATGCTGCTGAGATGCTTGGGCTTGAAGAGAATCCAATATACGAGAGCATATTCCCGGATTACACTATTCCCGGTCTTGATCCATACACGGGAACACTGATCAGTGGTGCGATTGGAGTTCTAATAGTCTTGCTTTTGGCTTATGCGGTGAAATATGCACGTAGTTCTCGAAAAGACACTTAAAAACGCCTCCTCATACTTTCAAAATTTTTTCATTCACGATTACTCCTCGAACGGAGCCATACATTTAATTGACGCCAGAATCAAGCTTCTGAGCACAATAGTATTCGTAATACTTGCGATCTCAACTTTCGAATTTGATAAATTGTCTTTTCTTTTGTTTTCGCTGATCTTAATTTCTGCAATTTTGGGATTGAGCCTCAAAAGGCTATTTAGCAGAGTCTGGCTTTTCTCTATCTTTTCATTCTTGGTCGTCTCACCTCTGCTAATCCAAGATTTAAAGTATCCATTTCTTTTCACTCTGCGTGTCACAGTCGCTATTATAGCGGTTCAGATGCTCGTAATGAGCACAAGCTTTGCTGAGATTTGCTCTGCCTTAAGATCGCTCAAAGTTCCCGAGATCTTCATCCACGGGTTATGGCTCGCCTATCGCTACATTTTGGTAGTTTTTCAGGATATAATCAGCATTCTTCTTGCAAGAGAGAGCAGAAGAGTTGCGAAGGGGAGTCATGCGGATCTATGGAGAAAAGGAGGAGAGTCGGTGGGTTTATTTTTCCTCAGAAGCATTGAAAGAGCGGAGAGAGTTCAGCTCGCAATGGCTTCGAGGGGAGAGAGAGTAATACAGAGTAAGTTTAAGTTTGGACTTCTTGAGATAATATATATAACACTTTCAGCCTTCGTAGCTCTGTGGTGCATAGTCCTCTGATCAGTGCAAGGGGGATCAGCTACGTCTACCCGGATGGAAGCATGGGAGTGCAAGATGTGAGCATAGAGATATTCAGGGGCGAGAGAGTCGGGATAGTGGGACCAAATGGAAGTGGTAAGTCAACGCTGATCTTTCTCCTCTCTGGCCTGCTGAAACCGACAAAAGGAGAGGTAAGGATTTTTGGACTGACGCCTGATAAAAAGAATTTCGAAAGCATCAGGCGAAAGATAGGTGTAGTTTTCCAGAACCCCGACGACTTCCTCTTCAACCCCACTGTAAGAGATGAACTCCTCTACGTTCCAAGACAGTTAGAAATAAACGAGGAGAAGATGAGACAGCTACTTTTAGAATACTCGGAGATGTTCGATCTAAAGGAAATTCTCCATAAACCGCCCTTTAGACTTAGCGGAGGGGAAAAGAAGAAGGTTGAAATAGCAAGCGTTCTGATCTACAGACCCGAGGTTATCTTCCTTGATGAACCAACTGCAAACGTGGATGGGAAGACAAAAAGAATGGTTGCAGAGATGATGAGAAAATACGAGGGCACGGTCGTTATAACGTCTCACGAACTTGAAATAATCAAAAGGCTATGCAATCGAGTTGTTTTGATGTCAAAAGGTAGAATTGTTGAAGATACAACTATAAATACTCTGGATGAAAGAATGTTCGAAGAGATTGGTGTTGTTTAGGTGGTGTAATAGTAAATTTTATCTGAGTTCTCTCTAAAAATCATCTTCCTCTTCTCGAGATAATCAAGATGGGCAATTGTTTCGCCAACAGCAAACCATTTCTGCATCGTCGGAAGTTCGTTCCAGTCTTCATAAGTTAGATCCCAAGTTATTTTCTGCGCAATTTCCCAAGCAGTCTTTGAGCCAGATTTTACTGCATTAAGAGCTTCTTCAAGCCTCTTTCTGTGGTGCTCTTTCAGCTCTTCTATCCTCTTTCTATGATCACAACAGAAGTTTCTGTGTCCTGGCAGAGTCTTTTCGACTTCGAGAGCGTAGACCTTATCGAGGCTCTGAAGATAAACTCCAAGAGCATCGTCGAGTGTTTCCCAGTGCGTTATGTTTGGGGTTATGTCGAATAATATGTGATCCCCCGAGAAAAGGATTTTCTTATCTGGGTCATAGAGGCATAGATGCCCCGGTGTGTGCCCCGGGGTGTGCAGAACTTCAAGTCTGTAATTTCCAAACTCTAAAACATCTCCTTCCTCTAAAAAATTGAACTGTATGGCTTTGGGACTGTATTTTACCGCTGGATGTATTTTCGATACTTTTTCAGCCTCATTAGATGGAAAACCATTCTTCTTGTAGAATTCCACAAGCTCATTCCAGTATTCGGGATGCTTCGCAGATTCCATTGCGATCTCCGCATCAGTCTTGCTCATATAAACCTCTTCAGCCAGTCTGCCGGCCAAGCCGAGATGATCCGCATGCAGGTGAGTTACAAAAATTTCTGTCTTCTTCAAATCGACACCAATCTGCCTCAAACCTCTTAACATCTCTTCGTAGCATGCATCTAGGTTGAAACCCGTGTCTATGATCAAAAACTTGCTTCCTGTGATCACGTAGGAGTTAAGTAGCTTCAATGGATTTTTGGGCAGAGGGATCTCAATCCTGTAAAGCCCTTCGGCGATTTTTTCGATCATATCTTTTTCTTAACTGCAGTCTTGAAAGTAGCGACCATCACTACTTCATCTCTCTGATTTAGAGTCGAGATCTTGAAGGAGACAACTCCATAATCGCCTTTATCCTCCTTGCCCTCCACCTCAACGACTCCTCTAATTGTGTCACCAATGAAAACGGGCTTTGTGAACCTCAGCCTATCTATGCCGTAGAAAGCTATTAAGCTATCCTCTGTCAAGCGCAATCTCGTTATTAGACCGCTCGTGATCGAGAGTGTAAGCAATCCGTGAGCAATTCTTTTGCCAAAAGGAGTTTTCTTCGCAAATTCTTCATCGAGATGAATTCTGTTCCAGTCACCACTAACACCTGCGAAATTCACTATGTCCGCTTCGGTTATAGTCTTGCCCGCAGTCTCGAATCTCATTCCGAGCTCAAAATCTTCAAAAAACATAAAAATCACGGATTTAATCTCGGATTCCTACGAGGTATTTTGCGATCTTCTTCTTCTCCTCGAAGTCGTAAGAGCGCATTATTGCGATGTCCTCCATCACAGGCGAGCCACCACCATGGACTCCAGCAACAGCGCTCGTCCCTCCAAGCGAGGAAGCGAGGATGTTCGAAATTCCGTAGAGACAGCGATACACCTTCTCTGGTGGTATGTCGCTCCTCCTTTTTATGTATTTGTCAATGTATGGCCTTGTTTCTGGATTCAGATAATCCTCTGCGAATGGCAAACATGCTGGAAGACCGCCCGCGAGTTCTGCAAGGATCTCGAGGTCGTGATAGTAATTAAGCCCAGCATGCCTTCTGCCCACGTTCGCATACACTTCATTTGGAATGAATGTTCCTGCGGGAGTCTTCATTCCCTTAACTGCTGAAGCTATTCCGGCTGCGTAAACAAGTTCAGCTGTCGCAGCTAGCTCAACCAGCCTCTCCCTTATGTTGTGCCTGTCGTAAACGCCATTGTATTCCGCTATCAATGCTCCAAAACCCATTTTTACATCAGTCGCTGCAGGCTTACAGCCTGTGTAGCTGTGTCTGTGGAAGAGGGCAAAGAGATGGGCAGCCATCGTCGCTTGTTTGTGTTCTCCACAAAGAAAGACGCGATCCCATGGCACGAAGACGTCGTCGAAGATGACCATGTTCTCGTCGTCTCCAATTTCGCTGAACGGCATGTTGAACTCTGGCGGAGCCCTGTGATGAGCGGTTCTTGCAATGATCTTAACACCCTCAGCATCTCCCGGAACCGCAAAGGCCACGCTGTAGGCTTTATCCTTTTCCGTCATAGCCCTTGTCGGCACCACAATGATCTCATTCGCAATACTTGCCATCGTTATGCAGTTCTTTGCTCCTCTTACGATGATACCATCACTTCTCTCCTCCACAACTCGAACATACATGTCCGGATCGTCCTGTTCGTGAGGTCTTTTGCTTCTGTCTCCCTTAACATCGGTCTGAGCACATGCTGCGACGAGATCTCTGTTCTGGAATTCTTTGAGATATTCTATAAACCTCTTGTGGTAATCCGTCCCAAACTCCTGATCTGCTGCAAATGTTGCCACTGATAACCCGTTTATGGCATCACATCCCATGCAACGCTGAATGCAACCGCCTGTGGCCTGACAGCATTTCCTAATCATTTCCTGCTTCTTTAGCAAATCTTCTGCAGACTGATTTATATGTGTGAATCTGTTTATCTTTTTCCCGGTCAAATGAGAGTGCGTTACAAGCAAATCCTTGAAATCAGGGTTTTCGACGAGGTCGAAGGTTTTTGAGATTACATTAATCCCTCCTCTTAGCTCAGGTGAGTCTCTCTTCACTTTCTTTCCCCTTACGTAGATGTTCGGCTTCATTTTAAAAAGATCTTGTCTGTATTCCTCAGATGTTCTCATTTAAAGCACCCCCACAACCAATCAAACCGAATACGTTCCCCATTTTTCCACCTCATTGTTTATAAATAAAAAATAGCAGGATTTTAAATGCTTTTCGATTTTTACTATTTGATATATCCTTTTTTAATTGATCCTTTCAGAAATCTCTTCAAAACCTGAACTCTCCGAACTCGCTAATCTTGGATACTTGCCAACTCGTTGTGGCCTAAATTTTTCCAAGGAACCTCTGCGGATTTTCAACGAATATTTTCTCAACAAGCTCATCTGAAATTTTTCTGAGCAATGGAATGACCTCTTCAAAGACGAGCGTCATAGACCATCTTGGTGCAAGCAGGGGTTTGTTTTCCGGTTTTGCAATCCCCCAGTCTATGCTACAGCAGTAATCCTGAGAAACGAGGATCTGATCTGCGAAACCATCTTTTATCAGATCCTGAAGAACCTTGTTTCTCTCTTCGACTGGCAGAAGGTAATCAAGCCCGTATCTGTCAAGCCCAACAAAACTGCCTTCGCCCAAGATCTTTTTGATGTAATCCATGTCAGTAGTGTCCCCGGTATGGCCTATGCATACTCTGGCAAGATCTACACCCATTTCCTTGAAAATCCTTTGCTGTTCCAGCCCAGTTTTCATGTGAGCATTTGTGTGGGTATAAATTGGAGCTTTCGTTTTTTCATGAGCTATGGCCACAGCCTTTAATGCAAGCTCGACATCCTGCGTAAGGCTTGGATCGGTTGTAACCTTCAGAAAAGCTGCCTTGGTTTGCGTCCCCTGTATCCCATTCTTTATGTCATGAACGAAGAGCTCTGCAATCTCTTCTTCGTTTCTTCCAAGGAAGTAGAAAGGTAACTCGGATCTCAGATAAACTCCAGTAGCAACGACAACGTTTATTTTTGCTTCCTTTGCAACTCTCTCTATAAATCTTACATCTCTTCCAAGTCCCATGACTGAAGCGTCGCAAATCGTTGACACGCCGAGAGATTTGGCTCTTTTAACTTCTTCAACAGCGTTTTTAAAAGCAAGCTCTTCGCTGTAGATATGAGGCCACTGGATTTTTACCGCTTCACTTTCAGTTTTCAGATGCTCGTGCACAAGAGTAAAACCAATCTCCTGAAGCTTTATCTCTCCACCAGTTACGGGAATTTTCATGAATATTGTAATGATTAAAGTGTTATAAAATTTTCCACCTTGTTTTGAGAACTTCTCCACCGGTAACCGTGGAGGTGTACACGAACTATTTAAATTGATGGGATTATCGATGCTATGCACGAATGGGCCATTGCAATGTCGATAGTGGGCAGTGTTGAGAAGTGGTCTCTGGAAAGAAACTTGAAAGTGAAGAAGGTTTACCTCTCAATTCCATCATTATCGATGCTTGAAGTAGAAATTCTCCTCGAGGCCTTCAACACGATCAAGAAGGAGAGCAAGATAAGCGGTGCGGAGCTTGAAGTTATTGTTAGGGAACAGAATTTTAAATGCAGAAGCTGTGGAAACGTTTTCACCATGAAAGATATAAAAGAAGAACTCGAATCTGTGATAAAAGATTACGGCGAGGAGAATCCACTTCACATTGCTCCCTCGCTTATCACCGCATTTGCAAAATGCCCGAAGTGCGGTTCAAATGACTTTGAAGTTGACTCCTCAATAAGGGTTGAGGGGATAGAGGTATGAACCCGCTCCTTGAGCTTGCAAGAGAGCGTTTGAGGGGGAAGAGAGTTATCGCGGTTATGAGCGCAAAGGGAGGGGTTGGAAAGAGCACTGTTGCCTCTTTAATAGCATTAAATTTAAGTGAAAGGCAGAATACTGCTATTATAGACCTCGATATCTATGGAAATTCCACTTTAAAGCTATTTGGTATTAGTAAATTGCATGGGGTCAGTAAGAATGGAATAGAGCCGTTCAAAGTTGGAAACGTGTCCATTTTCAGTATTGGAGGAATTGTTGGAGACCGCTACGTAGTTTTAACTGGAAGCGAGGAGGGTAATGTGTTGGAATCCCTTCTCGGCCTTTCAAATGTGAATGAAGAAACTGTGATTATCGACATGCCCCCAGGGATGGGAGAAGAGCTTCTTACATTAAAAAGAGTTGTAAATCCCGAGGTATTTCTTGTAACTCTGCCATCGAAGCTCTCAGTGATGACCGTTAAGCACATGCTTGACTATTTGCTCGATTCAAAAATTGAAGTTAAGAGGATTATTGCGAACATGTGCTATCTTAAAACCCCAGAAGGGCTAATTTATCCCTTTGGAAAGCCCGATATCGTTGAAGATCTCGGAAAAAAGCATGGGATAAGAGTAGAACATTTGCCAGTCGATCCCGAGCTCGAGAACTTTGCTGGAAGAATACAGGAATATTCAGGAGTTCTTAAGGAAGAAGTTAGAAAGTTTTTGAGTTAGCTCCTTTTGATTATCGGTGATAAGTGTGAAGGAGTTCGAGATGTGGCAAAATTGCAAAAATTCTTTAATTTCTTGTTTAATTATTTAGCCTATGAACGAATTGGTAAACGGTTTGAGAAGGATGAGAACTGGGGCGCTGATGTATATCTTAGCAACATCCATCCTTTTGTTGGGTCTTTTATCTCTAGTACTCGTATCAGGCTTTAGTTCAGCGGATCCCATGAATCCGGCTTTGATCTTTGGAGTTGGGATTTTTCTGGTAATTTTTGTGCTGTGTATAATCCTCAGCATTGCTGGCTTCATTTACTTCTTCATGGCCACCGGAGACTTAAAAAAAAGCAAAAGAAGAGTATGGTATAGGCAGAAATGGAATTTTTCTGCAGATTCTAGGATTTCTTTTGCTTTTTGTCGGATTGGGATTATTGGCGTTAGAAACGAGCACAAGTTCATCAATAATCGCAATCATATCATTTGCAATCATTTTCGGCGCAGTAATTGCAATCTTAGTTGGAGCAATTTTCTTTGGAGTAATGCTGATAAGAATGGGCGATATTGAAGGAGGTTTCAAGACTGCTGGAATTCTATACATCATCGGTATTCTTGTGCCGGTATTACTGATTATAGCAGTAATCTTAGCATACCTTAGCGCTGGAAGAGCGGTGGATAAGTTGACCAGCAATATTCAATAAAGGAATGAAATGGCAAGTATTAAATACGCCACCTTCTTTCTTTTGCTATGACAAAGGTGAAGGTAGGAGTTTTGAAGATGGGTGCTATCGGCACCGCGGTTATACTTGAATACCTTCTTGACGAAAGGGCGGATAGAGAAGACATTGAAGTCCGTGTCGTGACGAGTGGAGCAAAAATGCAGCCTGAAGAGGCTGTTGTTGCTGAAAAGCTGAAGGAATTCAATCCCGATCTGATAATTGTTGCTTCGCCAAATGCAGCTTTGCCTGGACCCAAGGCGGCGAGAGAGGCTTTTGCTGGGAAACCTGTTATAGTGATCAGCGATGCCCCTGCAAAGAAGGCCAAGGATGAGCTGAAGGAGAAGGGATTTGGCTACATTTTCCTGAATGCGGACTCGATGATCGGGGCTCGCAGAGAATTCCTCGATCCCACTGAAATGGCTCTCTTCAATGCAGATGTTTTAAAGGTTCTTGCCGCAACTGGTGCTCTCAGGTTGGTTCAGGAGGCAATTGACAAGGTAATTGAAGATATAAAGGCAGGAAAGAAACCAGAGTTACCGCAGATAATCGTTACAGCTGAGAAAGCTGTCGAAGCTGGGAAGTTCACAAATCCCTATGCGAAGGCAAAGGCGATGGCTGCTTACTTCATCGCAGAGAAAGTTGCGGACATAAACGTGCGTGGTTGCTTCGTTGAAAAGGATTACAACGTCTACGTGCCCTTGATAGCTTCTGCACATGAAATGATGCGCATAGCTGCGATCCTTGCAGATGAAGCAAGAGAAATAGAGAAATACGGTGACAAGCTATTCAGAAATCCCCATTCTGGAGACGGAAAGGTCCTTTCCAAGACCGAACTGATAAGCAAACCACAATAAATTTTTAATTTTTATTATTCGAATTAAATTTTTATTAGGTTTGGGGTGGGAATTGCGTGGATTTTGTATTCTGCGTAAAGAGATAGCTCAGGCATGCAAACTCACGGATCAGCTATGACACAAGCCGTGTTTTGAAAATTATTTGGTTTTAGAATACTCCCCCGAAAGGCTTATTAATTTAAAGAATAAGTAACTCAGGGGCGTCGCTACATCATTGGCATCTATCCTGCCGCCGATGCATCTATGGTTTTTTTGGCGCCCCCTCTGTTCTCTCTATTAAAATCCCGTTAATGATTCCCTCTTGGCTTGGCCTGTTCGTAACCTTTGCTTTTCCGATCTCTGTCAGTATTATCGCTCCTTTTGTTATAACTCCGTGTCTGACGTAGTGAGCATGTGCGGGATTCTCGATTACACCCTTGATTGCAACTCTGAGAACCTTTCTCTGCTCAGGGTCGTAAATGTTCGCATATTTGTCTGAGTATAGCTTTAGCTTGTAGCTTCCTCCCATCATTCTCTCCTTCTTTGCCTTCCTTTCGCCAATCGTCGTCAGTACCTGCTCTCCACCAAGCTCGTATTTCCTCTTCTTTCTGTGCGGTCTGTAAAACCCCCCGGTTGGCTTTCTTTTACTCCTACCCTGAAAGATCATGCGCTCACCTTTCCACTGCTAACGCTCTCGCCTTAAAGATTTTATGCCCTATCAACTACTCTTTGGGGGAGCGGTGGTGGACGGCTTACCGAAAGGAGGAAAGTCCCCCCACCCGCAAAGATGGTCTCCGTAAGGAGATCCCTGAGAGGGGAACGGGCGGGAACAGAAAAATCCCGGCAAGGGGTAATGCGATGATGCCGAAGGGCAGAGATCACCCTTGCTGGTTGAAATTCCTGCCCGCCATCGGGTGCAAGGCCAAAGAGCCGCTGAGACTGATGCCGTCGGAACAGAAGGGGGCTTACTACCACCACTCCCCCGATAAGAGCAATTTGAAAAGTGGCGGATATTTATTTTTCTATGATTGAAAACTCTGATCGTCAACAAATTTTTAAGGATCAGAAACACTGAGAGTGCATGGATGTCGTTGATGTATTTGTGAAGCTCGTTGGAAGCGCGCCATGGTATAATCTAATCGGGATGAAAATAAAAAGGGATGAGAGTGAGATCTTCGTGGAAATAAACGTGGAAGAAAAGCATCTTCAAGCCCTTTGGGATGGTTCATGGTGGAGTCATAGCAAGTATACTCGATTCAGCAATTGGTCTTAACATAAACAAAGAGCTTGTTGAAAAAGGAAAGGTAGCCATAACTTCTCAGCTAAATGTTCACTATCTAAAACCAGTCTCAAAGGGGAGAATTACTGCCAAAGCAAAGCCTTTGTTTATAGGCTCAAAGGTTGCTGTTGGCTATGGAGAACTGAAAGATGAGAAAGGGGATACGATAGCGATTGCAACCTCCACTTTTTACATCTCATCGCGAGGGGGGCAATAATGCGAAGGATTATAAAAGGTTGAAATTTAGGACTTTTGATGAACACTTTCGGCCACGCCTTCAGGGTCACTACCTGGGGGGAAAGCCATGGAAAGGCAGTAGGCTGTATCATCGACGGTTGCCCTGCGGGTCTCGAAATTGATGAGGAGTTCATTCAGAAGGAGATGAGCAGAAGAAGGCCCGGAGGGGAATTCAGTTCTAAAAGAAAGGAAATAGATGAGGTTGAGATTCTTTCGGGAGTTCTTGACGGAATCACTCTTGGAACACCGATTTCACTGCTCGTTTGGAATAAAGACGTTGACTCAAAACCATATGAGGAGCTTAAAACCATTCCACGCCCGGGACATGCTGACTTCAGCTATTTTGCGAAATTCGGAATCAGAGACTGGCGTGGAGGGGGAAGAGCGTCTGCAAGAGAGACCGTTGGAAGAGTCGCTGCGGGAGCGATAGCCAAGCTGATCCTCAGAAAGTACAATATAAGGGTTTTTGGATATGCTAGAGAAATTGGAGGTATAAGGTTTAGTGTTGAGGATCCCGAGAAGGCCTTCGAGATAGCTGAAAGGAGTCCCATAAGGTGCCCTGATCCCCAAAAAGAAGGGGAAGCTGAAGAGCGGATAAAAATGGCCATGAGCGAAGGAGATAGTGTTGGAGGAATTGTAGAGCTGATAGCAAAAAATGTCCCTGCAGGATTGGGTGAGCCAGTTTTCGGAAAGATAAGCGCTTATTTTGCCTATGCTTTGATGAGCATCCCTTCAGTCAAGGGATTTGAGATAGGAAGGGGTTTTGAGGTAGCTAAGCTGAAGGGGAGCGAGAACAACGATCCGATCGTGCTGAAGGATGGGAAAATACGCTTTGCGACAAATAACGCTGGCGGAATCCTTGGAGGAATCACAAATGGGGAGGATATTGTGATGAGAATAGCGGTTAAGCCCACACCTTCAATTTCGAAGAAACAAAAAAGTGTGGACTACGAGAGGATGGAAGAAGTAGAGATCAGCGTTAAGGGGCGACACGATCCCTGCATAGTCCCGAGAATTGTTCCTGTTGCGGAGGCGATGGCTTCGCTTGTTATCGTGGATTGCATGCTTCTGCAGGGTCTGATTCCAAGAAGTTTTGTGGGGAGAACATGATCGAAAGAACTGTGGAAGTGGATGAAAAGATAAGATGCATTCAAAGGACTGAAGAAGAGATTAGGGAACTTCTATATGATTATAAAAGGTGCAATGGATGTGGAATTTGTGTTTTTGCCTGTCCTGTGAATGCGATTGAGCTCGGACCCGTACATGAGATCGCGAAGGGCATGGAGATGCCTCCTGTGATCATAGACCATCTAAGGTGCGCTTACTGCGGGATCTGCTATTCCTTCTGTCCATTCAACGCATTCGAATTTTACATAAATGGAGAATCAGTAGATAAGTCTTCTTTGCATCTCTCTCCAGTTAGGTATACATTCAAGTATGAAAGCTGTAAGGAATGCACGCTTTGCTACAAGGTCTGCCCAACTGGAGCAATAAAAAGAGAGAATCTAATTGTTAGGAGTCAGATCGCGGAAAGAAACGAATCCTTTAAGGGTTCTGTTAAGGTCGACAAAAATAAGTGCAATCTCTGCGGAATATGTGCAGAATTCTGTGAAGTTTTCAGAATGGTGGAAAAAGAGATTCTTCCAACAGATCTGATGCCCTACAGCGATATTCTTATTGACGAGAGCAAATGCGACTATTGCAAGCTCTGCGAAGAGATCTGCCCTGAAAAGGCGATAGTGGTGGAGGGAAAAAGGATTTCATATAAGCTTCCAGAGAAGATAGCAAAGATCACGATAAACCAAAATACTTGCTCAAACTGTGGATACTGCGAGGAGATCTGTCCTTACGACGCTGCAAAGACTATAAAGCCAATCGAGGGAAAGCTGAGTCTATTTGAGGCAAGAATGACACGCTGTGACCCAGTGGGTTGCGGAGCATGTTTGAAGATCTGCAAGTTCAACAGGGTTTGGTATGTATCCGAGGACAGAAAAAGAGTATACTTCAATGAGAAATTCTGCATTTACTGCGGAGCGTGCGAGAATGCCTGCCCGTATGACCTGATCTTGGTTGAGAGGAAAAATTATTTCACGAAAGAGACAACTCGTGACGTCCCCTGGCGAAACGCTTGGGAAGATGCGGTTGAAAGAATCTTGAAAAAGGAAAGAGTTAAACAGCTGGAGAAGATCTCTTTCATTGAAACTGTAGAAACTCCGGCTGAGGAAATTGAAGAGGCTGGAGAGAGAATTCCGATTAAGGGTGTTGAGAACATTGAAAAGGTTGAGGTTCTGCTAAGGAAGGTCAGATATAGAAAAGCATTCGAAACGGGTGAGCGGGATGTGTTTATAAGAGGTGTTGAACGTGCACTTGGAAAGGATAAGGGGAGTGGAGAGCGAGAGACTTAAGGGAAAAAAGATCGTTCTCGGAGTTACTGGAAGCATCGCAGCTGTGGAATGTGTTAAGCTTGCAAGAGAACTTGCAAGGCGAGGGGCAGAAGTTTTTGCAGTTATGAGCGAGTCCGCGCAGAAGATAATCCACCCCTACGCCCTTGAATTTGCAACTGGAAATAAAGTAGTGACAGAGATCACCGGGATGATCGAGCACGTGAACTATCTTGGCAAGGATGGATTTGCAGACCTTTACCTTATAGCTCCCGCAACCGCTAACACGATTTCGAAGATCGCAAACGGCATTGACGACACACCAGTGACGACTTTTGCCACGACCGCTTTAGGAGCGGGTAAGCCTGTGCTGATCGCTCCCGCAATGCACGCAGCGATGATCGAAAATATCTCAGTTCAAGAAAATATCGAGAAGCTTGAAAAAATGGGTGTGGAGTTTATAGAACCAAAGTTCTCTGAAGGAAAAGCAAAGTTTCCCGATATCGAGAAGATCTGTTTGCATGTTGAAAGAAGGCTTTACCCAAAAGAATTCGCCGGAAAAAAGGTTCTCGTTACCGCTGGCCCGACTTACGAGCAGATAGATCCCGTTCGATTCATAAGCAATAAAAGTTCTGGCCTTATGGGAAAGGAGATAGCCTTGGAGCTCTGGAGAAGAGGCGCGGAAGTTGTGCTTGTGACCTCAAAGGATTTCAATGTAGATCTCCCCAACTTCAAAGAGGTTAAAGTTTGGTCTGTGAAAGACATGCTGAAAGCTGTGCTTGAGGAAATTTCTAACTGCTCCCTTTTCGTTTCTTCTGCAGCTCCAGCTGATTTCACGATTGAAATGCAGGAAAAGAAGATCAAAACAGTTCCAGAGCTCACTCTAAAGCTAAAAGAAGCTCCAAAGATTATAAGGGAGGTCAGAAAGGTTTACGGGGGAGACATAATTGGATTTAAGGCTGAAACCGGGGTAAGCGATGAGGAACTCGTGGAAATTGCGAAAGAAAGAATTCATGCTGACAAACTTGCAATGGTAGTTGCAAACGACGTTCTTGAAAAGGGAATGGGGACAGAAGAGTCGAGAGTTGTTGTTGTTACTGGCAAGAGAGTTCAGTGGCTGGAAGGTAGAAAAACTATAATTGCCAAGAAGATCGTAGAGATCTACATTGGAGACTGCCTATGATCTTCTGTCCCGCTGCAATAAGCTGTATTTTCAGCCCCCAGATCGATAAGGATCCCCTAAGGTCTGGAAGCATGGGTGTGGGTTTCACGATCGATAAGGGGGTTTTTGCAAAGCCATCTTCGGAGTTGAGGTTCAACGGAGAGAAGATCAGCTTTCCCACTGTAGAGTATGTGCTGAAGAAAAACGAAATGGAAGGAGTTGAGCTTTTCACAGAGCTTCCTCTCGGCTGTGGATTTGGTCTGAGTGGGGCATCCGCTCTGGCTACCGCATTCCTAAGCGATAAGCCTGCGATTGAGCTATACGATTTAGCCCACGTTGCAGAAGTTGTTAACCTCACCGGGCTTGGAACTGTGGCAACTCAAGCTTTTGGCGGACTTGTCATAAGAAAGACAGCTTCATGTCCGTCCAAGATCGTTGTGGAGAGATATGCATGGGTATACGAGCTCGATTTCCTCTCTTTGGGTAGTATTTCAACGAGAGAAGTGCTTCGGGAAAGAAAAGACATAGCGGAGATCGGAAGGAGATGGCTGAAGGAATTCATGAGGGATGTTAGCCTTAAAAATCTTTTCAGATGCTCTAAGGGATTTGCTGAGGAGACCGGACTTATAGAACCTGTTAGAGATATAGTGGAAGCGGTAGAAAGCGCTGGCGGTATGGCGAGTATGGCTATGCTTGGAAAAACCGTTTTTGCTTACAGAGGATTCGATGCTCTTAAGGAATTTGGTGAGCCGTTTAAAGCAAAAATAGACTGCTGTGGGGTGAGGAAAATTGAAAGTCGCAGCAATTCAGTGCAGAATTGGTGATCTGGATGGTGCAGAAAGACTATCGATCGAGGCAGTTGAAAATGGGGCAGAGATCCTTCTTTATCCCGAATACTTCTCCTATCCTGCTTTTTCGCTTGATTATGGCGAAAAAACCCTGCAATTCCTTCGAAAAATAAGCAAGGAATATGGCGTGGTCACTTCGGGCAACATAGTTTTCAATGAGGGAAAAACAACAAACAGAGCTTTTATCTTCGACTCTGGAGACGTAATAGGCTATCAAGACAAAGTCCATCCAACAAGGACTGAGAAAACATTCGGTATAGTTCCGGGGGAGAAGCTTAACTTTTTTGAAGTTCGAAAAGCAAAGATATGCGTCCTCATCTGCGCGGACATCTTGTATCCTGAGCTCTGCAGAATTGCAGGGATAAAGGGCGTTGATATAGCCTTAAATCCTGTTGTTTCCTTCAAACACTCCGAATTACCCGGCGAAAATTTGAGATACTGCCTATACTTTGCAAGATCCTTTGACAACTGCTATGCGATCGTCAAAGCGGGTGGTTTTGGCAGAACTTTTGCTGGTAGCGAAGCGGTAGGAAGAAGCCTTATAGCAAGTTTTGATGGAATCATCGCAAAGGCCAAGCATGAAGAGAAAGAAGAAGCGCTGGTTGCGGAAGTTGATCTGAGCAGGATAAGAGCTTACAGAAAGATAAACTACACCCTTACAGATAGGAACGTGAAGGCTTACGAGGATTTGCTCGGGAAAAATTTTTAAAGCTCAAAGAAAATATTTGAAAAATCATGGAGGTGTTGTGAATGAATGGTGAGACAAAACCTGCGGAAGTTCAAAAGCCAAAGAGTTCGCTTGGGCTGGAAGAAAACGTTGTGGGACTCCTCTGCTATTTAATTGGATGGATTACAGGGCTGATATTTCTGCTACTGGAAAAGGAGAGTAAATTCGTGAAATTCCATGCGATGCAATCTTTGGTAACGTTTTTAAGCCTTACGGTACTTGCCTGGATCTTGTCTTTCATAAGCATCTTTGTATGGCCCCTTGTGATATTGGTATGGTTGATAATTATAGGCATGGTTATCCTGTGGATCGTCGGAATGATCAAGGCATACCAGGGAGAGATGTTCAAGTTCCCGGTCTTTGGAGACATTGCGGAAAGTCTTTTGAAGTAAAAATTTTATTTAAATCTTTTTTCTAAATTCCCATTCACACCAGAAACCTTCCCGCTTCTTATCGGGTGGGCAGGATTTGCATAGAACCTCAAAATCACTGCTAAGCTCTTCTACAAAGCTTTTAAGGTATCCAAACCTTACCTTTTTGCATGGAAAGATCTCCAAACCCTTTTTCAATCTCGCTTCCTGAATTCTACAGCTTGAGACTCTGAAAATCCCTTTGTCTTCCAAAATCTCAATTTCCTTCTTCGTTTGATAAAGTGCCCAGCTCGTGTTTGTCAAAAGCTCGAGAAGAGTCGCAATTCTTTCGACTTTTTCAATGCCAAAGATCCTCTTCAGTTCTTTTGCCTCAATCTTAGCGAGAGAACTCCAGCAGTTGGCATCAATTTCAGTCGCAACCTCCGTCCCAAATTTTTCCTCGATTCCGAGGAAGTAGAAGCCATCGACCCGCCAGAGATTCCTAACCTGAAAGAAGAGCAGATCCATAATCTTTTCGGGAGCAAGCTTTTTTATCCTCTCCCGATCTTCTGCTTCAGTTATCCGCATACGCAGAATAGCCTTCAGCGTAAAAAATTTTGCGGAATTTAAGAAATCCCCAGTTTAGCCAACTGCAAAAATTCTAACGTCAGAAATATTAAACCCTATTGAGAACTTTTATCATGCTCTACCTTGGCATAATTGGTTACCCTCTATCGCACTCGATCTCGCCGAGGATCCACAATGCAGTGATGGAATATCTTCGCATACAGGGGCGATATCTTGCATTCGAAGTCAAGCCATCCGAGTTGAAGGATGCTATTTTTGGAGCGAAAGCTCTCGGTTTCACAGGTCTAAATGTCACAATTCCGTACAAGGAGGAAGTTCTGAAATTCGTCAAACCTGTCGGAGAAGCAAAGCTTGCGGTTAACACGATCGATCTCAGGAAAATGGAGGGTTACAACACCGACATCTACGGAGTTGAAATGGCTTTTAAAAACTCAAAGTTAGAAGTAGAGGGAAAAATTGCCCTTGTAGTTGGAGCGGGTGGGGCGGGGAAGGCAATAGCACTGGCACTCATGAAAATGGGGGCCAAAGTTGTTCTGACGAACAGAACAGAGAGCAGAGGACTTGAGGCGGTTAGAGAGCTTCGCGAATATGGAGAATGCATCTTTTATCCAATGGAGAAGATCGGAGAGCTGAAGATTGATATAGTTGCAAATGCGACGCCCGTTGGTATGAAGGGCTTCTCTTCTGGTATTCCTGTGCCAGAAGAAATTCTTAAACCGGGGATGATCGTTTTTGATGCGGTTTACAATCCAGTAGAGACTCCGCTTATTAAAAAGGCCAAGGAGATAGAGTGCAGAGTCGTAAGCGGTTTAGAAATGCTTGTATACCAAGCTGAAAAAGCCTTTGAGATATGGACAGGTATAAAGCCACCGGTCAGTTTGATGAAAAAAGTCGCACTTGAGGCTTTAAATTTTCAAGAGAAATAATATTCATTCAAGAGAATTGTCCAGACGATGTACCAGGCGGAGAGGCTCAGGAATGACAGGCCAACCCAGTCCTTCGGCTTCAGCTCAACCCCCAGCTTTGGAAAGATGAATTTCTGAATATAGATCAGCAAAACAAGGATTATTATTCCAAAAGCATCTCTCTGCCTAAGATCCTGAGTGACAATGAAGGAGATCAGACCCGCAATTGCGCCGAGGATTATCGGAATGAATGTCTTCTTCAACTCTGCATCCATTCTCTCACCTGAAAGACGCTCTCATTGAAAGCAGTCTTGGAAGTGGAAGTGGCAGGAAAGGCTTTCCTTCGTTCTCTCTCCTCAGAATTTCGTTTAGTTCTTCAACTGAAACTTGGATTCTTTTCTGTTTTTCCAAAGTAGACTCTTTTCTTACAGTAACGGTGAGTTTCCCCTCCTTTACCTCCCTCTCCCCAACAACCACTATATATGGAATCCATTCTGTGTTTGCATCTCTGATCTTTTTGTTCAGCGTTTCATTGCGGTCGTCGATATCTACTCTTGCTTGAAGCATGTCTGCGATCTTCTTGGACTCCTCAATATACTTCTCGCTCACTGGAATTATGCGAACCTGAGTTGGGGAGAGCCATACAGGAAGCATGGGCAGTTTTTTCGCATCGAGCATGAACTTCGCCCTCTCAAGCAGAGCATACATAACCCTCTCAATTGCACCGCTTACAGAGCAGTGAAGGATCAGTGGAGTCTTTCTTGTTCCTTCGGAGTCCACATAGGTTATCCCATACCTCTCGGCATTCTCCACATCGATCTGCACAGTTGACAGCGCTGAAGCTTTCTCCAGAGCATCAACAAAGTTGAACTCAAACTTCAGAACGAAGTAAAAGAATCGATGGTCCCACATCTCGAGCAGTATCGGCTTTTGAAGAACTTCTGCTATTTTCTTCACAAATTCTTTATTCTGCTCGTAGAAGTCCCTCGTTATCCTTAATGCAACCTCGTAATCGTCTGGAGAGATCCCGATCTCATTCAAAACTTCTGCAGATAATTTATATTGTCTCAAAAACTCTTCCTTGGCCTGATCCATATCCTTAACGATTGTATGCATATCGGGCATGGTGAATGCTCTTAGCCTCCGCAAACCAACGAGTTCCCCTCTCTGCTCTTTTCTGAAAGAATACCTTGTCAATTCGTAGATCTTCAATGGAAGATTTTTATAGGTGATCGTTGCATTTGATAGCATTAAAAACTGCCCAAAACATGCAGCGAATCTCAGGAAAAACTCTCTTTTGTCTCCATGAAGAATATACTGCCGAGCGGGGAATCTTTCGAGGTATTTACGCAGAGTTGGATGGCTTCGGTCGTACATTATCGGTGTCTCAACTTCCATTGCCCCGTATTCGACACACTTCCTTGTTACGAAGCTCTCGAGCAAACTCTTTATCAGTCTGCCTTTCGGATAGAACTTTATGTGTCCGGAATCACTTGCACCTTCGTAGTCCGCAATTTCGAGCTTCTGCATGAATTCCACATGCGCCGGAATTGCGTCAACCGCCCTTCTTTTTTCCATCTCATATCTTGCGAATTTTTTGAGGTTTTCAAAGCCTTTAAAATCGAAATCCTCAACTCTGACGAGCTCTCCATCAGGCTTGAGGATGAACCAGTGGCTTACAACCTTCTTTTCGTCTTTCAGGGCCTTGGTGACTTCTGCCTCCTCTCCCATTATCTCCTTCGAGAGTTCACTCAGTGGATGTCCCTTGCAGGAAAGCCGAAAGGCCTTATACCAGCCGAAAGGAGCTCTCTTTACTTCAAAATCCTTTAGTTCGGACTCGAGCATTCTCAGCAAGTTGATCGCAGTTTCTGGATCCGCAAGATTAGATGAAAGATGAGCATAAGGGTAAATTAATATTCTATTCGCTCCGACTTTTTTGGCAGTATCCTTTATCTCTTCAACAGCTCTCTTCACAACTTCCTCATTATCGCCCTTCTCAACGGAAGTAAAAACAACGAGGACTTCTTCAACTCTGTCTCCTTTTCCCTCAAAATCCTCAGCAAGCTTTGTCTTCTCCTTAACTTCGTATTCGATGTAATCTGCGTGGATCAGCAGTAGTCTCATGCAAGGCAAAACGCGGGGGGAAAGATAAAGTTTTCTTAATCCAGTATGTTGTAGAGAGTATCCCTCTGCTTCGGAATTCTTCCCGCTCTGATTATTAGTTCTTTCAGATCTTCAGGGCTCAAGAACTCTCCGCTCGTAGCTCCAGCTGATTTCGAGATGTTTTCCTCTATCAAAGTTCCGCCAAGATCGTTGGCACCAAAGTTAAGCGAAGCCTGAGCCAGTTTGATACCGAGCTTTACCCAGGAGGCCTGAATATTCTTTATTTCAGGATACAGCAGAATTCTTGCTATGGCAATGACGAGCAGGTCATCGAAACCTGAAACTCCCTTAGTCCTTTTCCCCAACTCATTGTTCATCCACATGAATGATAGAGGAATGAATTCAGTAAAACCTCCAGTTTCCCGCTGGATCCGTTTTATCAGCATTATGTGCCTTATTCTATCCTCCCAGCTATCAATATGTCCGTACATCATCGTTGCAGTTGTTGGGATTCCAATTCCATGAGCTTCTTTTATCACTCTCACCCACTCCTCAGTTTTAAGCTTCATCGGGCAGATCTGCTCTCTGATACAGTCGTTCAGTATCTCTGCTGCTGTTCCGGGCATTGAGCCCAATCCCTCTCTTTTAAGGATTTTCAATACTTCTAAAGTTGTCAGTTTGCTGTTCTTCGCCATATGCACGATTTCCATTGGAGAGAAGGCGTGAATGTGGATCTTCTTCGAAACCTCTCTGACTGCGTCAAGAATTGAGATGTAGAACTCTATATCCGCATTTGGAAGGAGTCCTCCCTGAATGCATACTTCGGTGCACCCGAAATCAACTGCCTCTTCGACTTTCCTTTTAATTTCTTCAGTTGACAGCAAAAATTTCTTCCTGTTCCTGAAAGAGCAAAATTTACAGTCGTTTATGCAAATATCTGTGAAATTTATATTTCTATTAACAACAAATGTCACAACATCGCCAACAGCCTTCTTTCGGAGTTCATTTGCGAGTTTGAATGTCTCGTATGGATCCTTGAGAAGTTCAAGAGCGACAGTATCCGTCATCATCTGAATACACCTCTATTAGCTCACTTACCGCACTGCCAAATAATTTAAGCTTTACGAATTTTGGATAAACTGGAAGTCTTTCCCTTAGAACGAATTCACCTCTCAAACTCTTCTCTATTTGATCAATCGAAGGCCAGCGTGCTTCTGGGTTTATGTAATCTGGTGTTACTTCAGAAATTCCTCCCAAATCGTTTGCCCCTGCCTTCAGAAATGGATAAATATCCTCAACGAGATTTGGAGGGATCTGTATGGCCACGTCTTTTGGCAAGATTTGTCTCGCGAGCTTCACTGTTTTTAGCATTTCCTCCAATGAAGGTTCTGGAAAATTCTCCATTTTAGTCCCCTTCTTCGCCTTAAAATTCTGGATTATGACCTCCTGTATGTGTCCAAATTCTCTGTGCAATTCAGCAATGACTTCAAGCGAGTAGGCTCTATCGTATTCCGTCTCACCTATTCCTATAAGAATACCTGTTGTGAAAGGGATTCTGAGCTTTCCTGCATTTCTGATCGTTCTTATTCTCACTTCTGGCTTCTTACCGGGACTTTCGGAGTGGCAATCAAGCTCTACAGCTTGTTCAAGCATTAACCCAAGGCTTGCATTGAATGGCTTCAGCTTCATAAGTTCATCCTTCTCCAGAACGCCTGCATTCGTATGCGGAAGAAATCCGAGATTTATTGCGAGTTTGTTCATCTCCACGACGTAGTCTAGCAGACTTGGATAGCCAAGCGTCCGCAGTTTTTCCTTCAATTCTGGATGGACTTGCTCCGGTTTCTCTCCAAATGTAAAAAGTGCCTCTTTTGCACTCTTCGCTCTCTCCAACAGCTTTTTAATGCTTTCCTTATCCATCAAGTCTACATTTTCTACTCTAAACCCACAATACCAGCATTTGTTTCTACAGCTTCTTGTTAGCGGAATGAAAACATTTCGAGAGTATGTAACGATCACACCGCAAATTAAACGCACTTTAAAAAAGCTTGTGAAGGTATTTGTATCAATCGTAGAACAACTACAAAATAGAAAGCTATTTTAACCTCTTATTATTCCTATGTATGATGCAGACGAGAAAGCTTCAGCTGATCGGTGGATCGAGCTTCATGGTAAGTCTGCCGAAGGAGTGGGTTAAGGCAAATCAACTGAGCCAAGGGGACGAGGTTATTCTCGAGGTTGAAGGTAAAGTCATAACGCTATATCCAAAGGGGTTCAAAGAAGACTTAAAGCTCTCGAGGGCTGAGATCGAAAATCTGCGAAGATACGATGAAAAATTTTTGCGGAGATTTATATATGCGCTTTATATTCAGGGAATTGATGAAATCATCATAACTGACAAAAATCTAAACCCAAGGCTTATTGCAAAGATCAGCGAAATCGTGAAATCTCTTATCGGTATCGAGATAATAGATGCAAGCGAGAGGGTGTTGCTCAGGTGCTTAACTGTAACAGACTTCGACGTTTTCGGAGTAGTAAGGAGAATGACCCAGATCGTTTTTACTATGATCCACATGCTTTTGGATGCACTGCTCAAAAATGATCTTTCAGCCTTTAATGAGATTAAGAATTTGGAAGTTGATTCTGACAGGCTTTACCTTCTAGCAGTCAGGCAGGAGCATAGACTTCTTCGAGAGTTCTCGAGTCCTGCGAAGTGGAACGAGTTGAGGCTGATCTTAGGAATAAGAACGGTTGCGAAACTGATCGAGGAGATCCTCGACAACCTTGAGAAATTCTCAAACTACATTGTAGAACTGAAAGACAGCAAAGAGAAGGGGATTCTGAAAAAATTCCTTGAAAACTTATTAAACGCCTTTGAAATGACCTCTAAGGCTTATTTCAATTCTGATCTTGAGCTATCCGAAGAGTCCATCGAGTTCCTCGAAAAAATTGAGAATGAAATGATAGAGAGTATCGAAGGCTCATCGCAGTATCGCCTGGGGTTGGAGAGTCTGCTGAGCGCATGCAGACACATGAGATCGATCGGAGAGATAGCGCTGAATAAGGCAGTCAGAGAGACGCTAAAAATGATTGATTAGATAAAAAGCTTCGCCTTAACTTCCCGGAACTCCTTATAGTGCTTAACAATCTCTTTTCCTTCAACGAATGGAATTCCTCTCTCTTCTGCATACTCCATTGCTTTTTTCTTGCTCAAAGCTTTTCCTGTCTCGCTGTCAAGCATTTCGCAAATTGCAACAGCAGGAGCTATTCCAGCCATCTCCGCTAAGGCTACACTGAGCTCTGTCTGCCCAACACGCTCGTAAGTCAGATTTTCTGAAGCCCTAAGAATTGCAACATGTCCCGGGCTTCTGAACTCTCTCCCAAAGTCAAACTTTTCGTTCATCATAACGATATCTACCACTTCCCCGATCCTTCTTATTGTCTTTGCCCTGTCAACATCCGTGATCCCAGTGAAAGTGTCCCTGTGGTTGACCCAGATTGAGAATGAGCTCCTTGTGTCATACTTTATGTCGAAATTGGAAATCGACGAGAGGGTTGGAATCTTTTCGCTTGCAGCTTTTAAAACATCGTGCATGAATGGTAAACCTAACCTTTTAGCAGCTAACGGGTGAATAGCGACGCAGATAAGCCCCCCTCCGTCGATTCGCATCATCGCAACCTCTCGTGGCTTCACGAACTGTGCTGGAATTGCGATGTCTGTTTCGCCTTCCCGATCTTCGAAGTCGAAAATAAGCACAGGTTTACCTTTTCTGAAGGCCTTTAAGGCTTCTTCAATCATAAGATCACCTCCAATTCGACGATATCTCCGTCCTTCAGATTCAAAACATCTCTCAGCTTTTTGTCAGAAATGATCTCGAGCACATCTCCAGGGTAATGAGTTCTCTGTGGTATGACAATAAAAGCCGGATAACCGTTAACCTTGCATTTAAATGCCTTTGCAGGGCCAAAAGTCCTATTTTCAGCAGAAAAACCTTCTATTTTAATTCCTTCCTCCTTATCAAGCCTCTTTTTAATTATCAAATCTTCTTTGGCAACTCTGAGGTTAAGAGTCCCAGGAAACGGATCAATGCCTAACTTCTCTTTAAACTGCCTTCTATATCCTTCAAGAGAAACGTAGTAGCTTCCTTCACCAAGACCGCTGAAAACTGTGCAGTGGAGCTTTATGCTGTTTGCATTCTCGAAGATCTTTCGGTAATCTGAATATTCTGCGAAGAGCATGTCCATTCCTTTTTCAGTTATGGCGATAAACTGTCCATTTTTTGTAACCGTGCGCTCTATGAGTCCATGATCTTCGAGTTCTTTCAATCTTCTCGATGCAGTTTGCGTGCTATGACCCAGCTTTTCTCCGAGATCCTTACAGCTAACCTTAACGACTTCCCGTGAAGCATTCATTAAAGCTAAAGCTTTTAGCATCTCGATCATATCAATTTTGAGATGCTTCTCGCAAGTGATATAAATTTTTTGCTACGAAATAGATAAATTAATGATTTTAAATTTGAAATCTAAAGCTCATCCCTATCCTTTTTTAGTCTAAAAAACGTAGACTTTGCGATTCCTCGACACAAACTTAAATCCTCCAAAAACAGCCTTGGAAGACTTATAACCGCATTTCTCGTTGGCTGTCCAAATTCATCGTATAATCTTAGCAGAGGGAATAAGACTATTGAGAGAAGGATTGACATTGCAAACAATATAAAGAAGGAATAGCTTCCAAGCAATGCGAGCTTTGCGAGCATTACCCCTCCAAAAATGCTTCCTAAGGCGGAGAAGAGATCTTGCATCCAGTTGCCGATCGCATAAAACCGCAAAGAACGTGCGCGAAGCGCTCAGTGAGAAGCAAAAAGCGGAATTTAATAAAGACCATTTAAGAAAATTTTTATTCTTTAGCGGGGCAATTAACTTTGGCTCGCTTATTCTCCTCGACTTTACGTCTTCGATGTTCCTTAAGAAATAAACACTCGCAATTCCCGTGAGGAGAGCGATGAAGAAAAGAATAGGAAAAGCGGACTTGTCAAATCTTTCAAATAGCCATATCTGCAGAATAAACACAGGAATAGCTGCAATTTTCCCATAGGCCAATCTTTTAGAGAGTTTCACCCATTTTAGCTCCAAAAATGAGGTCTCTCATCCATGAACTCCAAGTTACGGTTAGCAGATCTTCGAAGATGTTGAAGATTAGATAAAATATTGCGAATGCAAACACTTCATATGACCCGTCTAAAAGGGATGAGATCGTAATTGCCAAAATCGAATTGTTTGCGACGAAACTTGCAAAAACTGCAATTCTCTTTCTGCTTCTCTTTTCAATAAATTTGGCTGATACTACTTGAGTTGTGGTCGTAAGATAGGGTATTGCAACCAGAACCCCTATTTGAAGAGGGCTTGCACCTGCAAGAGCAAGATATGAACTTATTACAGTTGCAGTTAGCAAAGAAAGCGTTATTTGGGAAAATATGCCTTCCCTAAAAAAATTCTTCAAGCTTTTTTCTGGGTCGTGGAATTCAATACCCATCGCGTGCAGATCGAAGAACTGTTTTTAAATTTAAGCAAAAAAAGGGTTAATCTTTCTTCAGATCGAGCCCGTATTTCTCAGCATTGTGGTCTGCAATTTTCTGAATTTCCGCAATTATTTCCCTTCCCCTCGGATCCACAAAGAGATGTCTGAACCTGCGCTGGAGCTTCAGATACTCCTCAACTGGTTTTCTGTCTCTTATTTTCCTTGCTGTTATCAGTTTTCCATTCTCGAACTCGACAATCGGGTAAAGGGCTGTTTCTATTGCCAGATTGCCAACCTTCACGACGTCTTTTCCTTCAATACCCCATCCCGTCACGCATGGGCAGTGGATCTGAATATACTTCGCTCCTTCAATGCTCGCAGCCTTCTTGACCTTTCTTCTTATATCCGCTGGGAGAACAGCACTTGAGGTTGCCACATAGGGCGATCCGTGGGCCAAGGCAATTGCAACCATGTCCTTCTTCCTTCCCATCTTTCCGAGCTGAAGCTTTCCAGCGGGTGTCGTGGTTGTAGCCTCGCCAAGGGGCGTTAGACCACTCTGCTGGTGTCCCGTGTTTTGATAGGCTTCATTGTCGAGACATATGTAGATGACATCATGATTTCTGTCGAACATCCCGTGAAGAGTTAGCCCTATGTCCGCGGTCGCACCATCTCCCGCTAAAACTACAACCTTTCCCTCGTCTTCTCTCCTTAGTGCCTTGAGCGCCTCGGAAATACCGCTTGCCACAGCTGCTGTATTGTCGAACAGCGAGTGAATATATGGCACCCCCCAGGCGTTCTTACCGTACTGGGAACTGATGATCTCTAAGCATCCTGTTGAGTTTGCAACGAAGCACTTTCCCTCGAGAGCGTTCAAAACATTGCGAACAGCAATGGCAAGTCCACAGCCGGGACAGGCTCCGTGACCTCTGCCGAAGTATCTCATGGGATCACCTCCTCAAACTCCTTAACTCCCTTGAAACCACTACCCTCCTTGCCAAGAATTGCATTTTTTATGAGATCCTTTAGAAATTCCTTGGGTATGTCCCTGCCTCCCAGACCAATGACCATCGAAATGATTTCAGCAGAAAATCCGTAAAGAGCGGACTTCAGCTCTATCGATAGGTTACCTTCATAGCCCAAGCTAATAGAACGATCGAGCACTATGATCTTCTCCGCAGAGCTCAACTCCTTCCTAAGATCTTCTGCTGGAAACGGTCTGAAAGTTCTGAGCTTTATCAAGCCAACATCAATCCCTTCTTTTCGCAATTCTTCAACCACCTTCCTCAAAAGACCGACGATAGATCCCATCGAGACAACAAAAAACTTCGCATCTGGATGCACAACTTCCAGATGCCCACCCCAGTTCCTGCCAGAGACTTCTGCCCACTCCCTAAAGACATCTCTCATAACTGATTTTGCCCTCTCCATTGCATTCTGCATTGCCACTCTGAACTCCATGTATACGTGTGGTGGGGCATAGCATCCGAATGCGAGTGGCTTTTTCGTCGTGAGATAAGCCTCGGGCTTGTAAGGAGGCAAGAAGTTGTCCACCAGAGATTGATCGAGAAGGTCTACGGGCTCATAGGCATGGGTTAGCTTGAATCCGTCCATGCAAACCATGAATGGCAGAAGGACTTTTCTGTTTTCTGCTATTTTGTAAGCCTGTGGAATTGCGTCATGGGCTTCTTGATTGTTCTCCACATATAACTGAATGATCCCCGCGTCTCTCAGAGCCATGCTGTCCTGCAAATCGTTCCAGATGCTTAAAGGTGCGGACAATGCTCGATTTGTATTCACAAGAACGATGGGTAACCTCATTCCCGCTGCATTAAAAAGGACTTCACTCATCAGAATCAGCCCTTGACTGCAGGTCGCTGTAAATGTTCTCGCTCCTGCTGCTGACGCTCCAACGAGGATGCTTGCTGCTGCGAACTCTGATTCTGCGGTTATATATCTGCAATTCTCGAACTCTCCATTCGCATACATTTCCGCAATATTCTCAACGATCTCGGTTTGGGGAGTTATTGGATAAGCACAGATAACATTTGGTCTGCAAAGTTTAACGGCATGAGCAACTGAATAAAAGCCTCTCACAACTTTCATCATCCAAACCACCTCAGTAGGCATCAAACTTGAAAATTTCCTTAGTCTCCATTTTTATCGCCTCCTGAGGACAAACAGAGGCACATACACCGCATCCCTTGCAGTAATTGTAATCTACGACTGCAAACTTCTCATCCCCCAACTCCTTAACCTCTATGCATCCTTCGGGACAGAACTGCTCACATATTCTGCAGGCAGTGCATTTCTCCTTATCAACTTGAGCCCATTCAGTCCCCCAGTCTCCTGTTTTAAAATTTTCAGACTGAAGCGGTTCCGAAATTGCTCCAAGATTTATCTTCAACTTCATCTGCACACCTCCCTCATCTGGTTGTAAGCCTGCTCTATGATGAGTTTGTTTTTCTCTATAAGAGCTCCTTTGAAAAACTCTTCTACAGTTTTCTTCAAAGTTTCAAGCTTTAAAATTCCTGTAGCTCCTGCAAATGCCCCAACCATTGCGGTATTGGTTATGGGTCTTCCAAGGATCTCAATTGCAAGCTTAGTCGCATTTATCGTCGCCACTTTGGATTTGATATTGGCTTTAGCCTTCAATTCTTCGGGGCCTTTGGGATAATTCGCAATGAGCATGCCGTCGGATTTTAAACCAGATGTAACATTTACAGATTCAAAAAGGCTTGGATCTAATACCACAACATAGTCTGGCTGATAGATCTCGTCTCTGACAACAATTGGCTCATCTGAGATCCTGAGAAACGATGCCACTGGTGTCCCTCTCTTTTCAGCACCAAAAGTGGGAAATGATAGCGTATAGTAGCCTTCTTTAAACCCTGCTACTGCCAAAAAGTCCGCTGCTGTTACCACTCCCTGTCCTCCTCTTCCATGAAATCTGACTTCGATTAGCATGTTCAACATCCAACGCTGGGTTTAAAAAATTTTTTAAGTTTTGACAAAAAACAAAAATTTCTTACATCTTTCCATGCCTTCCTTTGCCATTTTTCACAAACCTCTCCGCCTCCCTATATAGTTCCCCATTTTCCAACGTCTCAACGCCGATCTCCGCCTCGATTAAGAGAGCTTCCTTTAGAGGTTTTCCTAATCCCGAATATACACTTTTTCTGTCATTTCTGAGTGCCAATTGAGGATAGGAGGCTATTAGTTCTGCGATTTCTATTGCTCTCTCAAGAGCTCTTCCATTCTCGACAACTTCATTGACAAGCCCGATCTCCAATGCTTCCCGAGCAGAGATCAGCTTTCCAGTTAGGATCAGGTATAACGCATTACCTAGTCCAACAATCCTTGGCAGTCTCTGGGTGCCACCGTTTATCAAAGGAACTCCAAAACGTCTTTCAAGGAATCCAAACTTTGCATTCTCTTCTGCAATTCTGAAATCTGCCCAGAGGGCTATTTCCAGACCGCCAGCGACACAGTATCCCGAGATCGCCGCAATTACGGGTTTTGAAAGGATCATTCTCGTAAATCCAAGCGGACCCTCAGGTTTCATCGCCCTACTCATCAAATTCTTCAGATCGCCAAGATCCGCTCCAGCACAGAAATTACCTCCCGAGCCCGCAATAATTCCAACGTAAAGTTCATCATCCTTTTCAAAATCCTTCCAGATTTCTTCGAGCTTTTCAGCCATTTCAAAATTTATCGCATTTCTCTTTTCGCTTCTGTTCAGCTGTACAACTAAAACATGCCCTCTTCGAGCGGTAATTACATTTGACATAAAAAAATTGGGCTCAACTGTTTAAAATTTTATTCCAAGAATTTCACTTTGGAAAGAATGGCTTAAAAATGATACGATCAACAGCAACATGTGAGACTCTCCATAATGCTCATACTAATAATAATGCTCATAATCCCCGTTTCAGGAAAAACAGAAGTATATATAACGTTAGACAAAGACATTGTTGCCCCTGAAGATCTGATTCGAATTAGAGTAACAGTCCTTTCCGACCTACCAAATTTCCTGGAGATCCTTGTAAAAGGATCCGGCGGTGTGGGGCAATGGCTTTATGAGAACGACTCAGTTCAGATTTTCGATGAATCATTCGACTTCCAGATCCCTGAGGACTGGGAAGATGGGGTTTATCTGGTTAAGGTTAATTTGATTGAAAATAGCACCACAAAGGAGTTTTTTAAACAGTTCAAAGTGGTAAAACCAAAAATAACAAAGATAGATATTCCGGAAGTGCCGTATCAGGGAAAAACACTCGTAAATGTGTATGTAGACACTCCAGATGAGAGTGTTACGAGTCTTTCGTTCAAGTTCATCGGTCTGAATTTCAGATTTACTTCCAAAGAGGAATTTAAACCATATAAGAATTTAGCAAAGCTTGAATTGAATTTGAGGGAGAGATACGAGGAAACAAAGGATATAGACTATGCTTTAAAGCCCGGAATATATGCAATGGAGATTACGCTCAACTACAAGGGCAAAATCTTCGACAGCAGAGTTTTAACCGTAGAAGTTGCAAAACCAAGACTTTCAGTTCAAGTTCCCGAAGAAATCATGGCGGGGGATCCGATCAGGATCGGGATCTCGACAAATAGGGTAGGAGAAGGTTATGGTGGAACATACTACAAAGGAATCGTTTTAACCCTCGTTGGTGAGAACTACAAAACGGTCAGAGTTGTTGAGCTGAATGAGAAAGGAGAAGCAAATATCATGATAGAAACCGCTGGCTTAAGCGAGGGAGAATACAAACTGTACATCCGCGATACCATGCTAACGTACAGGAAATATGAACCGAAAAGTTTTGCCTACCTGTACTACGATCTGGATCCCAAAGATCCGGCGGCGAAAGAATTTTATGCACAGGATGATATATTAATTGTAAAATATATAAGGATCACAAAAAACACGCAGATAAAATCGAAATCTATTCTTTTCTTCGAACCCACAGATCAAACAGCTGACCAGGGGGAGCTCGTGAATTACAGAATATTGCTGAGTTTTGCAGATGATGGGCTAAGTGCTTATGATCTGGCCATATATCTCACCAATAAGTCTGTGGCAGAAATTTATCGCATCTATTTCCCGGAATGGGCTTACGAGACTTACAAAGTGATTTCAAAGGATCATGCGAGGTTCAGTGCCATAGATCTGAAAGGATTTATTGGAAAGGGTGTGAGCAGAGTGGAAATCGCAACGATCACTCTGAAAGCTCTCTCAGAAGGAGACACTGAAATAACTGTCAAAATGAAGAGAATGGATGCAGATAACGGAGAACCCATAAATCCATATGTATACAGTGCATATCTCATCGTAAATCAAACAGTAAATCAAACGCTGGAGCTTAACGAAACAGAGCAATTGAATGAGACAGAAGACGCCCCTTCTAACTCCACAGAAGAAATTTCAGATACTGAGAACCACAATTACACAGATTCTCACGAAGAACAAAACCTAAGCTCAAATGAACAGCTGAATTCTACCCCTGAAAATTTAGATAACCTGAATAGCTCAGACCAGAATAGCCAGATTCCAAAAAATAGAAGCTTGATAAAAAGGCCGAAAGAACTCGAAACAGATATAGCGGATATTGTTTTAATGGCCGGAGTTTCTGCAAGCTTCGTGTTGGTTCTTGGAAGAGGCAAGTTTCACTAACCTTTCTCCTAGTATACCTTAGATCCGCTTCTTCTGCACAGCAAAAGCAATTATCACAGTTCGAAACCGACAATAATTGTTCCTCCCTCTTCTTCTGCACCCATAATTCTTTTGAGATACAGATCGGTAGGAACTGATGGGCTTCCAACAACCACGTGTTTTGCATGAGGCAACTTTTCA
>JASKJN010000077.1 GCA_030153385.1 Archaeoglobaceae archaeon | reverse complement strand
GTAAGTTCTTCTTCGCTCATATCTAGCAAGTGGGGTTTTATGAAAGCCCCTGTAAGCGCGGGACAGGTTTCAGACAACCCGTAGGCAGCCATGGTGTAAATGCCCTTCTCTCTCGCTTTTTTTGCCAGACCTTCAGGGAGCTTTGCTCCGCCGATCAGCACCTTCCATCCCGGCAATTTGAAACCTTCTGGCATGTTATCCACGATCATCTGCAAAATCGTGGGAACACAATGAGAGTAAGTTACACCTTCCGTCAGAACGAGCTTAACTATCATCTGCGGTTCGTATCTTCCAGGATAAACATGCTTGTATCCAAGGAGCCACATCATGAGAGGTATTCCCCACCCATGCACGTGGAAGAGAGGTGTGAGAGGCATGTAAACTTCCTTGTCACCAGTTAGGCGCAGAGGAGAACGAATACCGCACATCGCTATACATCCAGCTAGCGCATGCAGAACGAGTTTGCGGTGGGTGAACCAGACTCCCTTAGGCCTACCAGTTGTACCGGTTGTGTAGCTTAGCGTTGCCATCGTATTTTCGCTGAAATCAGGGAATTCATAGTCTCTGCCAGCCTTCTTTATGAGTTCCTCGTATTCCAGATCTGTAAGCTTTGTCTCGGGTAGCTTGTCATCGGTCATCACAACGTAGTGCTTCACAGTTTCAAGCTTGTCAGCAAGCTTTTCCATAAGCGGGATAAAATCCTTGTAGACGAGAACGATCTCATCCTCAGCATGCTGCATCGTGTATAGCAAATCTTCAGGACTTAGCCTGACGTTCACAGTATGCAAAACAGCCCCCATTCCGGGTATTGCGAAGTAGCATTCCAGATAGCGGTGTGAATCCCACTCAAGCACCGCAACCCTCGTACCTTTCTTAACACCCAATTCCTCCAACGCAGACGCAAGCCTGTGAACCCTGTTATACAGGTCCTTGTAAGTATATCTGTGAATGTCTCGGTAAACAATTTCCTGCTTCGGTGCATAATTTGCTCCAGTTTCTAAAACATGCTTCATTAAAAGCTGGTAGTCATACGCCATGTGGTTTGTAATAAATTATAGAGTTATAAGCTTTTCGATCATTATATTTATTGAACCTGATTATTGCGTCAACTTCGCTGATATTAAAATCAGGAGCAAGCCACAAGCGTGAGCCAAGTAGCAGTAAGGACAGAAATAATGAATCAATACCGAGTAAACGATCAAAGCTACAACACCCAACACCCCTGTTATCTGCCACAGCATCAATAATGATTTATATTTACGAAGGTAGAAAAGAAAAGTTCCAGCCAAAAACCACATCAATCCTAGAAGTGGGAGAATGAAGCTTGGAAAAGGAAGCTCGAGCAATGGCGAGCAGCCGATTGGACAGTATGGAAGGCTATATAGAAGATAATGCTCGTATAGTAAGTAAGCGGAATCAATAATCCCGATCGCAAACAATATGATTGATAAGCTCCTCAGGTTCATAGCGGAGCTAATCAACGCGATATTTAAGATTGACGAAGTCTTCAACATTCTTTTTAACCAGGGAGTAATCGTAACTGCAAACTAAAGCGTTGCCAACAACTTCTCCGCTCAAATTCTTTGGGTTGAAAGTTCTTCTTCCCCTGAACAGAATTAATGTGTCGCACTTGAATTTCTCGCCGTCTGCTTCAACACTTTCAACTCTCTTATTTCCTTCAACGTAAACTTCTGTCGACTTAGTCCTTTCCACGTCGTAATCTACGCATAAAACTTTTTCAAGTATGTCGAGTATTTTGTCCTCACCAGCAAGCAAGATCTTGCTTCCAATCTTGTAGCCGTAAGATATCAGCTTTATCGCAGTCTCAGGGGAGAAGATGCCGGCAGGCCTTTTTCCATAGGTCCATGGATTGCGGTCTACAGCCCCAGTTGCGATGATAGCGGAATCGTTTATAACTTGCATACCTTTTGAGGTTAAAACCTTGATGGGATTTGTGGAGATAACACAGCCTCTCTCTACAGCAACCTCTTCCACTGCAGAGTTCATTTCATCTATAAATTTTCCATAGTGATCTCTGAACTCTGGAATCTTGGAAAACGTCGAAAGCTCACCTCCTGGCTTTCCAAAATCGAAGATTCTGACTTTTAAACCAGCATCTGTCAGCTTTTTTGCACAAATCAGCCCACTGTATCCCGCTCCTACGATCACGACCATGCTATCTCTCCCCCCTCGCTATCCTTCAGAATTCTTTCACCTATGAGCTTCATTATCTCCGCCTTGCACTTTTCGCAATCCATGCCTGCCCAGGTTATCTGCTTCACAGCATCAAAGCATTTGAACTGCTCAGCTACTCTTAAAACCTGATTTTTCGTAACCATATTGCATAAACAAACAATCTCGTCATCTTCTAAGCTTCTGCAAGCTTCACTTTTTGAAATTTTAAATTCTGGCCTTACGATCTCGTCCTTCTTTTTCAGCTCCAAATGCTTCGATACCATTTCGAGAACCATCCTTGCAATCGCTGGAGCTGCTGTAAGTCCGGGGCTCTGGATTCCAGCCACATTTATGAAACCTTTAACGGGCTCGTTGATCACGAAGTCCTGACCAGCAATCGATCTCAGACCAGCGTAAACTGCTATTATTTCTTCTGGCGTTTTCTTAAATAGGGGAGAGAATTTTGCAATTATCCCCTCGATCTCTTCCCTCTTAACACTTGTATCTTCTTTGCTCTCCACATCGATCAAATTTGGGCCCCAGATCGGCTTTCCATCAAACCCGATGAGAGCTCCACCACCTTTGGTTCTCTTGTTTGGCTTCAGCGGGATTGCAACAACCAAATGGCTTGTAAAACCCTTCTCAGCAAAAACGATGTGCGATCCCTTTCCAGGGACTATTTTCATATCGTAGCCAACCATTCTTGCAATCTCGTCAGCGTAGAGTCCAGCACAGTTTATAACTAGCTTTGCTTCAAAATCTCCTTTTTTAGTTTTTATCAGGAAGCGATCTTCCTTTCTTTCAATTCCCACAACCTCGCACCCGTAGAAGAATTCAACGCCATTGGCTTCTGCAAACATGCAGGCCTTTGCGGTCATCTCAACAGGATTCACAACGCCTGCGGAGGGAATTAAAACCCCTCCATAGACTTTATCGTTTATGTTCGGCTCCATTTCCAGGAGCTTTTTCTTGCTCAAAGCCTCTGCTTTTACACCATGAAGCCTGAGGTAAAGGACTATGAATGGGATTGCAAGGAAAGTAAGCGGATTTGTTGCGACCGTGATCAAGCCAACACGCTTGAATTCAAAACCAAGCTCTTCCGCTTCCGCATCCATCATTTTATTTCCCTGCAGGCAGAGCCTACTCCTTAAAAGTTTGAAAGGTAGCTGAAACGGATGAATGATCCCAGAACAAGCTTTTGTTTGCTCTAATCCAGGGGCGAGCTTTCTTTCAAAAACCGCAACGCTTAGCTTAAACTTTGAAAGTTCTTTTGCAATAAAACTCCCTGTCACTCCCGCACCTATTATTGCAACGTCCCGCAAACTCTCACCAATTTGAGTCTTCGAAGAATATATATTCTTTTTCTAATAATCCTGATATATGAGCTACGTTCTCGGCATAGATGCTGGCACCACTGGCATCAGAGCGGGTGTTTACTCACTTGAAGGGGTGGTTGTGGCGCAAAGCTACGTGGAATTTCCAAGCTACTACCCTCATCCCGGATGGGTTGAACAGGATGCAGAAGACTGGTGGAAAAGCGTCGTTAAGGCCTGCAATTCTGCTGTAAAACTCGCAAATGCTGAAGACGACATTTTTGCAGTCTCGATTACAAACCAAAGAGAGACGATTGTTCCTGTTTCCAAAAAAGGAGATCCATTGACAAGAGCAATCGTCTGGCAGGACAGAAGGACTGTGGAAGAGGTTAGAAGAATAAAGTCGATCATGGGTGAAGAGGTTTCCAAGATCACGGGTCTGAAGCCAGATCCGTATTTTTCGCTGCCAAAGATTCTTTGGTGGATGAAAAATCATCCCCATTTGGTTGAAAAGACTTGGAAGTTCATGCTCGTGCATGACTACATCGTTTACAAGATGACGGGAAACGTTGTTACAGACTGCTCGAATGCTTCAAGAACCATGCTAATGGATCTTGGTAAGAGAAAGTGGTCGGATAAGATTGCAGAAACGTTTGGAGTCGATCTGGACAAGCTTCCAGAGATCAGAAACTCTGGCGATGTTGCGGGAGAGCTGAGGAGCAGAGAAATAAATATAAAGTCAAAACCGGTCGTTGCGGTTGGTGGCGGGGATCAGCAGTGCAGTGCTCTTGGTCAGGGAGTCATCGAAGAAGGGAAGATAAAGTCAACAACAGGCACGGGCACGTTCATGATCGCTCCCGTCGATAAAATGCGTGGAGGAGATATAATCTATTCAGCCCATGTAGTGCCAAAAATAGTTGCTGAAGTAAGCATTTTCACAACTGGAAGCCTTCTTGAATGGGTAAAGCGAAACTTCTTCCATAATGAAAGCTATGATGTCTTGAATGAAGAAGCAAAGGCTTCTGGCGTGGGAGCGAGAGGTTTGATGATATTTCCCTTCTTTTCAGGCGCGGGCTGTCCACATTGGATCCCAGAAGCCAAAGGAGCGATTTATGGCTTAACTCTCGGGCATTCAAGAGGAGATATAGCAAGAGCGGTTATGGAGAGCGTTGCTTTTGAAGTCAAAACGAACATAGACCTGATGGAAAGCATCGGAATAAAAATAGATGAGCTTCGCCTTGATGGTGGTGCAGCGAGAAGCGTGCTGTGGAATCAAATCTTTGCAGATGTTACTAAAAAAGTATGTTTAGTTTCATCAGACGTTGAAGCAACCGCAAGAGGGGCTGCGATGCTTGCATGCCTTTCAGTCGGATTCTCTTTAAAATATGTTCTCGAAAAGTTCGTTCCAAGCTTTACTACCGTCTTTCCATCAGGCATAGATTATTCGGAGATCTATAAGAAATATAAAATAATGAGGGATGTTGTTCTAAGAAAAGCCAGTGATTGAAGAAGAAAATTTTCAAAAAGATAAAATACTCCCAGAGAACTTTCAGATATGATCCTCTTAGAACAGGAAGCTAAGGAGCTTCTTGAGAGCTATGGAATCAAGACCGCGA
>JASKJN010000076.1 GCA_030153385.1 Archaeoglobaceae archaeon | reverse complement strand
CTTGTCAAGCTGTCTGATTATCCACCTGATCTTTTTGTTCGTTAGTTTTCTCACATGAAGTGGGTGTTTAGTAGTGAAATAATTTAGGGATACTACACTTTAGTACCTAGGATATTTAGCCAGTTTGACAATTCACCTCATCGTTGAAAGTATGAGCTTTCTTGTCGAACCTTTTATAAATCAAAATCCCACTGAGAGGTTAAAAATTTAATCAAAGCTGGATCTTCAGAAAGCATGGAATTCGAAAAAATTGTGAAGGAGATACTGGACGGGGAGCTAGATTTAAGTAACTTTATCCATCTTATGAACAAAACAAGGGACTTCGAAAATCTGAGAAGGTTATTCTATGTCGCAAGCAAATTGAGAGACGAAAATATTGGACGGGAATTAAAGCTTGATGGGTTCATTTATCCAGTCAAGCCATGTAATCTTGAAAAATACTGTCTATACTGTTCCAACTATGTTGAAAGATTCAGATTGAAACCGCTGAACGCCGAAGAAGTGCAGAAAGCAGTGGACTTTATAAAAGATTCTGGAACCAAGAACTTAACCCTTGAAGGCGGGACTTCGAAAGATAGCTCGAGTAATAATAAAATCCTCGATTTTATAAACATAGCCAGAAAGGCTGGACTGAACGTTATACTCGACTTCTATCCCATTAGCCCAGTCGAGCTAAAATTGTTTAGAGACGCGGGGGTGTCGGAAATATATGCTTCCTTTGAACTCATAGATAACTTCGAGCGATTTAAACCCGGGGAAAGTCTTAAGGAACGAGAAGAACTCGCAAAAGAGATTTGCAGACAGAAGATAAATCTCGCAAGCACGGTTTTGATCGGGCTTCCTGGAACAGGTCCAGAAGAGTGGATAAAAACTCTACTATATCTCAAAAGATATCCGATAAAACACTGCTTCATATCTGGTTTCAGACCGGTTTTGGGAACTCCACTGGAAAACTGTGCTCCCGCGCTTCCAACAATAATAGCCAAAATTGTGGCGATAGCAAGGCTGATATTTAAAGATGCTGATATCTCTGCTGGTGGTTCAGTCGGAGATCCCAATTCTTTACCATTACTTCTGGAGAGTGGCGCTAATCGTGCATATTTAGGAGCATATGTAACGCGGGTCAGGACTTCAAAAGGATTTTCTGATGAATTGGAAAGTGTTTTTAAGACTGAATATGAAGTAAAAATTCAGGGAGAATTGGTATTTGCAAATCCCGTTCCATACGTTTATTCAATTTGCGAAGATCTTGGTTTTGAAGTTTTATGATTTCAGATTTTAATTTTTGGTTTTAATAATTGTAATCTCCCATCGCAGTCCTTGGAACTTAAGAAATTTGGTATAAACCCTGAGATTTTAAGCCAAGATTTTTGAAATACAGCAATATAAGGGTTATAGTCTGCTTTTCGCTTAGTGCTCGAAAGGGATTGATATCCTCTAATTTTTGTAACCAAGCTCTTATGCAAATAGTTTAAGGTCTTCAGAATTTTTTGATGTTCATCACTAAAAAAGCCTACAAAGCAGTTTTTGCATTCGAAATCAGAAATCTTTATCAGAAATCTGTTATTCAGGAACGTTTTAAGTCTCTTTGCGAAGAATTTACATATGACCCGCAAACTCACCAAAGATCCGCACTTCTTTCCTACAGTTCGGGCATCTTTTATCCTTGATGCGATACTCAAGAACCATATAATGATACCTTCTTATCAGCAGTTCATTGCAGTTCGGGCAGAAAGTGTTTTCAAGCCTATGGCCGGGAACGTTGCCTATGTAAACGTAATTTATGCCCTCTTTTCTTGCAAGCTTTGCAGCACTTTCTAAGACTTCTATTCTTGTCGGTGGCTTGTAAAACTTGTAAGCTGGGAAGTATCTTGTAAAGTGGAGCGGAACATCGCTTCCAGCATACTTCAAATGGTTCTCAACAACCCATTCAACGTCATCTTCATTCACATCCGTTACTATCAAATTCACGATCTCAACATGGATTCCGAGATCCAAAGCTTTTCTCACGTTCCTCCATATCTTCCAGACATCTATGTTTCCGCAGAACTTTTTGTAAACTTCCTCTCCCCCTTTTATATCTACTTTGAGCCCCGTCATTCCAGCTTCTGCAAGAGCTTCAAGTACTTCCAAGGTCATGTAACCATTTGAAACATAGCAAGCGTAGAGATTGTGCTTTTTCGCAATTTTAAAGACGTCTATTGCGAATTCCGTAAGCAAAGTAGGCTCCTGGAAGCTTACACAGACACCTTCATCTCCATAAGCCAAAGCTTTCTCAACTATGAACTCCGGCGTTACCTTTGGATCTTCATCTCTTGGCAATCTTCTTGAAAGGTGAAAGTTCTGACACCAGGGGCAAAAGAAGTTGCAGGACCATGTTGAGAATGTTAGAGAAGTTGAGCCGGGATAGTAGTGGTAAAAGGGCTTTATCTCGATCGGTCTGCTTTCGATTGCGCTTATGTTTCCATAGCTAAGCGATACGAGCTTGCCGTTAACATTCTTTCTTGTTCCGCAAACACCCATTTCTCCTTCTTTTATTACGCATCTCCTTTCACAAAGCTTGCATTTAACATCGCTATTCAGTTTTTCGAAGAACACAGGAAAGTTGACAGCTAAGATTAAAAAATTTTGAACGGTTTTTATCTACACCCTACGTAGCATATCTGCAAGTCTCAGCAACTTCTCTGAGTGGCTTTTGTTAAGAAAGACTAAAGAAGACAAGAGTTTTTGAAGCCTGTAAATCTAGAGGGTTTTTGAAAACAACTATCCACATCAGCTTTCTGGCAGCATGAAGCAAGGGGTTGTAATTGCAAGGGCTTTGGCATGCGATCCAGAAATACTGCTCATGGATGAGCCTTTTGCTGCTTTGGATGCTCAGACAAGGATGTTTCTTCAGGAAGAGCTTGTTAGGATATGGGAAAAGACGAAGAAAACAATTCTGCATGCAACCCACAACATCGAGGAAGCAGTTTACCTCTCGAACAGAATCGTCGTTCTCAGCCAGAGACCTTCAAAGATAAAGAAAATTTTTGAGGTAAATCTTCCAAGACCAAGAAACAGGTTTTCTTCTGATTTTGTTAAGCTCGCTGCTGAGATTTTTGATTTGCTAAGAGGTTAAGAGTTTAGTCGATATAAATAATTTCGAGATAGGGGTTATTTTTATTGGCTTCTCTTGAATTATACTCCACGTATTTATTGGGAATGAGAATAAATATCTCATTCCCACTTTCATCAGCATCTTTGATGCACCATCCGTAATTTGCCCCTCCATCTGCGATGTCTTGAACATCTATGGTTACATCCCACCATATCCAGCCTTTTCCCGATATAAAAGCAGTATATGTTGGTTCAGTTGCGATATTCAAGTTCAGATGACTATTCCATGTTATATTTTCTTCGTACCATGGATTAAGCACCCGATATATCCCATGATATATTTCCTTTTGCCATATCCCATGATATATTTCCTTTTGCCCAGTCGTTTGGGAAGCATACAGATAAAGTTTTGCAAAAAGAATCTTTTTCCCAATAACCTCTGAGAGATTGAAGTTTATGAAAGTTCGATATCTTTTGTTTTTTTGACCATCAACTATTAATGAGGGTTCGTATCCAAAATTTCCAGTTTCATTTTTCTCACTAACATAAGCATCATCTGTTGGAGAAAGAATAAGTGTTTTTATAATCCATCCTTGGCTTGGAGAACTTAAAACTGTAACATTAAAGCTAAGAGAAGCATTATTTGCTAAGAAATTAATCTGATTAGTCTGATCAACACACTCTCCTCTTGCGTTGAAGTGATATCTCACAAACCCATCTTCATCGCTGAAAATCTGCGAATTTCCATTGCATGGATCTTGAACGTTTACAGCGTGATTTCTCACCGGATTCCAGTACTCATCCAAAAGCTTTGCAACAAGCAAAACTGTAGATCCCTCATAAACCTCAAGATTCGTTTCCGTCACGTTCTTCAACCTCAATTCTGGCTGGAATTCATAAGATGTGGCAGAAGTTGATGCGATCAGGTAAGCTATTGAGAACTCAACATTGCTCAGCTGAACCGTGATGTTTCTGCCGTTTTTGGTTACTTTATCACCATATATCTCTGAAAGCTTTTTGTTCCACCATTCTGCTGTCTCTTCGCTGTAGCATTCAAAAGTTATGCTTCCAGAAAATCTTGAAAAGCCACCGTAGGAAAGAGGGTTCAAAATTACATCCAAGCTTTCAGTTGTTGCCATAGAAGAGAAGGTTGCGTTGATGATGTAGAGAACAACTCTGTCCTCCCAGAAAGAGCTCTGGCTTGAGACGGGTACTGCTAAGCCCTGAAGCATTAATACGGCTGAGTGCTCGTAGACAAACTGCGTTGCTGAGGAGTAAAGATAGTTTGGCCTGAAAATTATGGCGTCTGTTTCGAAATTCCCATTAACATTTTCATTGTCCAGAGTCCCGTTTATCGTTATGATTAGCCTTTCTTTTGACAAGGTTCCAGAAGCTTTTGAAGGTGAGACCAAAACGTAGTAGTTTGGATACTTAGCTCCAGCTTCGATAACTACTTTTGCAGGATTTCCGCTTGAAGCAGCCAAGCTGACTGATTCGCTGAGCTTCGAAATTTGGTAGCTCACAGTATCAAGATGTCTGCTCTCAGCTTGCTTGTTCCAAATCGGAACGAAGCTTGATTGCATGATACCGAGAAAAGTCATCAGTATCATGAGCAGCAATACAAATCCAAGCAGCGGTGAAACAGCTTTGCTATCCACATTTAAACTTTTATTGTTAGAATTTAAGTTTTTTGTATCATTTCTCAATCCTGAATTCTCGTTCAACGAATTTTTAAAGCGAAGTCGGGGAAAAGTTCTTTTTAAGCAATCCTTGAATTAGATCTTGAAGCCAATAGTTTGGGAGATGGAAAAATATAAAGACTATAAGAATAACTAAAAATATGGAAGAAAAGGCATTAGTCTTGAAAGGCTTGCTCGAGAAGGCTTACAGAGTCGAGGCTGGATTCGAGAACGAGGCAAATTTTCGAGCTTTTTTAGAGAGCATGGACGATGAAAAGAAAAAGGTTCTCTTCAAGCTGATTTCGGATTCTGAGAGACACAAGGTCATTCTTCAAAGTATAGCAAAAGATCTTGGATTTGAGTTAAGCGAAAGAGCTGAGGAGTTCAGG
>JASKJN010000075.1 GCA_030153385.1 Archaeoglobaceae archaeon | reverse complement strand
AATATAATTCACACCTACCAAAATAAACCCTCAAAAGTTTTGAAGGAGATAGGGTGGGAAAATGTTTAAGAGGGCAAATTACCTAACCTATTTGGGATTTAAACTGTTTTCCAAGGAGATAGAGAAGAAGAAATACAAATATTTTGAGCTGGACAGAAATCTCAAGAAGGCAATGATCGAAATGCCCCCGGAGATGTACGTTGCTACCGCAAAGATGTTTTCATTTTTATTTGGAATTATAGGAGCCCTGCTTGGACTGATCTTTGCAATAATTTTGGTAAATATAGTTGGGGTTCCACCTCTGTTCGGAGTTACAATCCCAGAAGAATACGCGAACATCTGGATGTTCTACAGACCATTCGTATACGCTGGCATCCTCTCGATCCTCATCACACTCGCACTTTACTATCTAGGCGGTTTTCTCTTCGCCATCTATCCCGCCACAGTTATCAGCGACAGAAAGAGCAAGATCGATCGAACGCTACCGCATGCGATCACATTCATGTTGTCTTTAAGCAGGGGAGGAATGAACCTCGTTCAGATCTTTAAAGCCCTTGCAGACAATCACGAGGTCTATGGTGAGATCTCGAAGGAAGCATCAAGGATATTATGGGAAGTGGAAGGTCTCGGAAAGGATCTCAGGACTGCACTTGTTGATGCCATCGAGATTTCACCCTCACAGAACCTTAGAGAATTTCTCCACGGGCTTGTAACAATAATAGACAGTGGTGGAGACATTACAAGATACTTTGAAGAGAGAGCTGAGTTCTACTTTGAGAGAGCGAGACAAGATCAAAAGAGCTTTCTTGAGTTTCTGGCTCTTATGGCAGAAACCTATGTAACCGCTCTCGTAGCTGGGCCTCTTTTCCTGATCATAATTCAAACTGTGATGTCCGTGATAGGACAGCCTAACGACGTTGCGATCTTCTCTATAATCTACTTAGTGATTCCGATAGGCTCATTCATGTTTGCAATGGTTGTCAAGCTGTTAACTCCTGCAGAAGCTGGAAAGGCACCACTTTTGCGAGAAAGATATATTTACATCCCAAAGGCAAAAGATCTCGATCTCGAGAAAAGTAAAGATATTCAGAGAAAAGTAAAACTTAGGGCAAGGCTTAAAAAGCTCAAAAATCCGATTTCACTACTGCTCGAAAACCCCGAATACGCTTTCGTAATCTCAGTGCCTTTGGCATTTATAATTATGCTATATGGAATTTTGATCAATCCTTACATCACAGGGATGGATTTCAAGTACTGGCTTTTCAAAATAGATGATTACATATTCATTTCGCTGATCGTGGCCTTAGCCCCCTTCGTCCTTTTCTATGAGCTCAGCAGGAGGAATGTGAGAGTATACATGCGTTTAACTCCGATCTTCCTGAACAAGCTTGCCTCCGCAAACGAGAGCGGAATGTCGATCTATAGAGCTATAACTATGCTTGCAAAAACAGACACAAGCCCCCTGAGAAAAGAGATAAGAAAAATAAGGTCGAACTTAGAGTGGGGTGTAAGCTTGGGCGATGCTCTTGTGAGATTTGCGAACAGGCTGAGAATATTCGAGGTCTCAAGGACAATAGCGTTGCTCAACGAATCCCTTAAGTCAAGCGGGAACGTTACAGATGTTTTAACAACATCCGCAAAAGATGCAACGAGTGCGGAGCTGTTGAGAAGGGAAAGAGCTACAAATATGTTTGCATATGTCATTATAATTTACATAGCCTTCTTCGTTTTTATCGGCATTGTTTACGTTATCGCTTCCACCTTCCTTTCAACTCTTGCAGAAGCTGCAGCAAAGGTTCAAAGCACTGGAGGACAGCTTTCAATTCTTCAGAGCGTCGACGTCGTAACCTACAGAAACGTCTTCATGCACGCAGCAGTATTTCAGGGTCTTTTTGGGGGCATCGTTGCGGGCGTTATGGGAGAGGGTAGCATTTCATCCGGGCTAAAGCATTCGCTTATAATGGTACTTATTGCTTACGTTACCTTTAGTGTGTTGCTCGGATACGAGATGATCTGATTCAAAATTTTTACTGGGCACAGAGAACTATAAAATGAGTGGACTCGGCGGGATTCGAACCCGCGGCCTCCGCCTCGCAAAGGCGGCGCTCTACCACTGAGCTACGAGCCCGAGTTTATTTGGAGATCTGGCAGATAAACTTTACGCATTTCTAATAAATCTGCAAGAGTTCACTTCAATGCGGTAATTATGATCTCCGCAATCTTCTCAGGAGACATTCTATTTGAATTAATTATGAGGTCGTAGATCCTCCAGTCTTCGATGTCAATACCGTAGAATTTCTGGTATCTTCTTTTCTCAACCTCCTCTCTCAACAATGTTTCTTTCCGAACCACTGAAAGATCTTTTCCCTCTCTCTTGGCTATTCTGCTATACCTGACCTCCGCATCCGCAAATATGTATACCTTCAGCTCTGCATTCTTTATCATCCATCCAGAAAGCCTGCCCTCGATTATCGCATCTTTCTCCTTTTCCGCCATTTCTCTCTGAACTTTATCTACCAGGATGTCGATCTCTGGATTTAACTCCGCATGCTTACTGAACTCCTCAAGACTCATCCCCTTTTCGAACGCCAAACGCCTGAACACTTCTCCTGCAGAGATAAGCTTTATCTTAAGCCTTTCACTAAGAATCTTTGCGACAGTTGTCTTTCCGCTTCCAGGTGGACCCGAGATCGTGATCTTCACACGCCCACCCTCAAGAGCTTCTTAAACACTTGTCCGAACATGATCGAGCACAGCATATACCACAGAATCCACCACGGGAAAATTGCGACTACTTCGCTTACATGGATCTTGCCCCAGAATGGGGTTAAAACGTAGAAAAGAGTATTGTCAATCCTGAAAATTCCTGTAGCTAAACCGAAATTCACATTCTGAAAGCTTAAATATGCCCTCTCCCAGAGCCATGCCCAGATCGGAATTGAAACTAAAAAAGTGTAAGACATTGGCTTGAACTGCATGCTCATGAGCTCGCTTTGGAGTATTTTCATCTCCTCGCTTCTCTTCTCCAACTGCTTCAACTTGAACTGGTTCTTCTGCTTTACAGCTTCCATGTATTCTTTCTGATATTCTGAAATTTTCTTTTGGAGCTCCTTCATCCTTCTGTAGTCTACCGTGTACTTCTGAATTAGGTTCGAGTAGAGACCGGTGAGAACTGCCATGATAAGAACGGTTATGTAAAACTTTAATCCCGCAAGAGGAAAGAATACATAGTCCACAGCTACAGCGAGCATTAATCGAAAGTCTCCGCTTAGAATGAGTCCAAAAAAAATCAAAAACCCCAAAATAGAAACTAACCTTGAAATAGCCTTTTTCATCACTCCTCACCAAGGACTCTTCTCAGCAGTGGATGCATCTCGGTTAGCTGTTGTCTAGCAAGATCCTCATAGAATCGATATGCAATGCTAACTGCCAAAAGCAGACCCGTTCCGCTTACATTTCCAATTGTTCCAAGCATGTTCGAAACAAGCGTTAGTATTCCAATGAGTGCTCCCCCGATGATAGTAACCTTCGGAATATAACGCTCAAAAAGCTTCTCGAGGACTACTGGTGACTTTCTGAAACCGGGGATCTGCATCCCTGACTTGGCTATCTGCCTTGCCACGGTTTTTGCATCCATTCCAGTTGTTTGAACCCAGAAAATTGCAAATATTATTCCTCCCGCAACGAGGATCAATGCGTCGATCAGAAGGTGCAAATAGATAGCCCAATCGGGAATAGTTGCGAAAGCTGCGCCTTTGCTCCTTACAAGCTCTGGAACCCAGTCGTATGGGCTGTTGATGGGGGAAAGATAGAACATCAAACCGCTAACAGGTTGACCGTTAACAAATTCACCAAAAATCGTTATACCTCTTGCATACAAGATCTGCCCTATCATCACGATATTCGCCTGAAGAGCTCTTACAAAGATCATTGGCAAAACGCTTGCGTAGATCAGCTTTATTGGGTACCTCCCCCTTGCTCCTCTGACCATTGCATGTGCCATTGGAATTTCAACTCTCGTGCCTTCGAAGAAGACGACGAGAAGTATTATTACCGCAGTTGTTACGAGAGCCAAAATTCCTCCTTCGAGCATCAGCATTGCAAGACCACTACCGCTGAGAATTTGCTCTAAGGAGTAGTTCTGAGCAAAGTAGAACCATCTCGGGATTATGCCCGCGGGCAAAACGTTTCCAGGGGGGACGATCCAGTTGAAAAGTCCAACTACGATTGCCTGAGCTATTCCAGCGAGGATGAAAAGGCTAACACCGCTACCTATTCCCCACTTCGAAACCACCTCGTCCATGTAAACGATGAGAACACCACCGATGAAAAGCTGGATAAAGATCAGGAATGATATAAAGGCTGGAGATACACCAAGTTTTTCCGCCAGATCCAAATCAGGCAAAAGCAAACCCGCACCTATCTGGGGCAAAGCTTCGACTGCGATCATCACGAAAACGAGGAAACGCTGAAATTCCTGATATGCTGCCCTGTCATCGGGATTCGTGAGATCGAGCTTTATAATTCCCGCTCCCACAAGCAGTTGAAGAATGATCGAAGCGGTGACTATTGGCCCTATACCTAAAGCTAAGATCGAACCCGTTGTTCCAGCGAATAATGCTCTATAGGCTTGAAAAATGTCGACAGAGTCCTCAGAAAGACCAAAGACGGGAACATTGACAAGAATGAAGTAGAGAATTAAAATTGCAGAAGTCCACATGAACCTTTGTCTGAAATGCACATGCCCTTTCGGTCTTTCTACGCTCGGAATCCTCTCTAAGTATGGTTTGAGACTCCGAATAATGGAGTCCATCTTACACTACCCCTCCACCGGCAATTTTGAGTTTCTCAACAGCTTTAGGGGTTGCGATTTCGACCTTAACCTCTATGGCCTTATCCACTTCACCCGCGCCAAGTAGCTTGGAATATCCGAGGACGCTGAGATCGATAAAGAACTTGTCCCCTCTCTTTTCTGCAATTCCAAGTTTTGCCAGATTTTCTATTATTCTGGAAAGATCCCCAACGTTCAACTCTGGTTTAGAGTAAAGGAACCTATAGGTAGCCTCGTCGAGCTTTCCACTTTCTCTCAAGCTCCTTAAAGTTTCTTTAACGTTTTTCTCGCGTTTTAACTCCCCCACTACAGCCTTGGGTCTTGTGAAACCATGATCTCCAAATTCGTAAAGTCCAAGTCTTTCGAGCTTTATATACTTCAGATACTTGTGCTTGTGAATTCCTGCATTCC
>JASKJN010000074.1 GCA_030153385.1 Archaeoglobaceae archaeon | reverse complement strand
AATCGATTTCCTTCTTTTAATTTTCCACCAACCAACTTCCTCGTAATAACTGCCTCCATAACTCTTCGGAATTTGCGGGAGTGGGTAGAGATCACAGCGCAGGTAAAGGCGACGAGATAGCTTGATTATCTTATAAAGAAGGATGGAGGAAAAGATGAGAAATGAAATGTAGACAAGGAGAGAGATCATCAATTCCCGTGGAATGGGAGAGATTAAAAATTTTGTGAGTCCACTAAGGGAAAATCTTAAATATTTCCTACAATTCATTCTCTTTGGAGGTCGATTAGAATGAAAATACTGCACGAGTTTGTTCCAACAAGAAAGTTTTTGAAGCTCGCGGAAGAAACAAAGGATCTCGTCGATGGCTGGAATGTTACAGACAGTGCTGCAGGAATGCCTGCTCCAAGCGGAGTTGCTGTGAGCTGTGTTTTAAAAACGAAGTACCCGGAAAAAACCGTAATTCCAATCTTCATTCTGCACTATAAGGGCCCGGTAGAAGTCGGAGGACTGGCTTTAGCGGCTGAAGCTGTAGGCCTGGATGGCATTGTGCTGACAATGGGAGACATTCCAAAGTATGGAGAGCCGATAAAGATGCTGAAAAACTCGGAAGAGGCAAGAGATTTCCTGAGAAACACTGTTAAGATTAAAAATCTCAAACTTGGCTGTCTTCTCTCAGCCCGAAAGTCTGTGGATGAGCTCATAAAGCGAGTCAGAGAACCATGGGACTTCATATTCTTCATGAGAACCGAAGAAAAAGTTATGCCAATGCTTGAAGAAGTCGCGAAGGAGTGCAAGAAACTGAAGAAACCGATATTCGCATACTTCCTTGTGGGAACGCCTAAGAATGCGGAGATTTTGAAGGCAATAGGCTGGCCGACAACAGCGAAAATGGATGAAGTTGAAAAGGTTGCTCCACAGTTTGAAGGCATTGTTGACGGAATAATCGCAACCTGTGCTGGAGACGCCCAAGGAGATCTCGAGCTGTTGAAGAAGCTCCAGAAATTCAGAAGCTAATTTTTCATTTTTTAATTACTTTCACGTTTGCTTCGATACAAAGAATTAATCTGCTATCTCTGATAAGAAGCAACAACGTAAATTCCGAGCTCTTTCGCTTTTCTTTGAGCGCTTGGATGAATTACGTAGCCAAAAAGAACGCCTATAGCTTTTCTTTCCTTTAAAACGGATTCATAAATTTCTCTGTAGAATCTTTCCACGTCTCTATCGTATACCCTTGACTTGCATTCTCCAACTATAAGCACAGTCTCTCCTTCTTTTACCGTTTCACCGTAAAGATCTACTTCAACCACTCTACCTTCTAAATCGATTATTTTTCTCTCCAACTCAACCTCTATACCCAAATGTCTGTAAAGCCATCCCGGAAGCACAACTCTTGCAATGTCTTCAAGTCCAAAACTAACAGTCTCAGAAAGTCTGCCAACTTCCTTTCTTATAGCGTCTACAGCTTCAACGAGCTTTTCAATTTTCTCCTCAGTTCCCTTTTGGGCTTCAGCCAGCTGATTTACTCTTTCAGCCAGCTGGTTCAATTTCTCTTCTGTCTTTCTCTGTGCCTCGGCCAATTGGTCTAATCTCTCTTCTGTTCTTCTTTGAGCTTCAGCCAACTCTCTAACAGCAGAGGTAAGCTTGTTGAACTCTTCCCCCGTTACCTTGATCTCTCTAACTCTGTCATCTACAATTCTGATAATGATGTCGTTAAGTTCGGGTGTGAGCTCATTGCATACATTTGCTATCATCAAAAAAATAAATTTTTCCTTTGACTTATTAAAAGTCCTAATACTCTAAAGCATAATGGCATACAATAATTAAAAAATTTTTTAAATCCAAGACTAATTTCGGCTGTGAAGGTTTTTAACCCATTCGAAAATGAAGAGCTGAAGCTGAAGAATAGAATAGTTAGATCTGCTACAGCAAAAGCGATGGCAGAAAACGGATATGTCACGGAAGACCTGATCGAGCTTTATAAAAAGCTTACTAAAGGCAGAGCGGGAATGATCGTAACTGGATACACGTTCGTCAGCGATGATGGCAAAGCCATGCCAAAGATGACTGGAATTAGCAGGGACGATTATTTAGAGGATCTTAAAAGGCTCGTTTCAGAAGTAAAAAGGTGGATAAAGATGTCTATTTTGTTGCACAAATCGCACATGCGAGTAGGCAGACGACTATTTCGCCTCCAGTTGCCCCTTCTGCTATCTTCGATCCCTCAATGAACGTGATGCCAAGAGAACCTACGAGAGAGGAGATCAATAGAATCATCGAGGATTTTAAGAATGCTGTCCTTAGAGCAGAAAAAGCAAGATTCGACGCGGTTCAGCTCCACTGCGCTCATGAATATTTGCTAAGCGAATTTTTGTCACCGCATACGAACAGAAGATAAAGATGAATAATATGTCGGAGTCAGGGTTGTTCTCGAGATAATCGAGAGATTGAGACGCTATAAAAATTATAATTTTCAAACACGAATTTATAAATAAAAAAATTTTTATTTGTCTCTCACAACTACCTGCGTGAAGGTTGTGCTTGGAGGGACCTTTGAGCCCCTCCACGAAGGGCATAAGAAGCTGATCGACTGTGCAATAAAACTTGGCGGAAGAGAGGTGATGATCGGGATTACAAGCGATGAGATGGCAAGAAAAAGGGTTCGATCTGTTCTCCCATTCGAACTGAGAGTGGAAAACGTGAGGCAGTTCATAATAAGAAAATACGGTTTTGAACCAGAGATCGTGATGATCACGAACCCCTACGGTAAGACACTTGAAAACGACTTCGATGCCCTCATAGTTTCCCCAGAGACGTTTGAAATGGCTTTGAAGATCAATGCAAAGCGACTGGAGATGGGAAAAAGAGAGATCAGAATAGTGAAAGTTGACTGGGTTCTTGCAAAGGACGGAAAGCCAATTTCATCGACAAGAATAAAGAAAGGTGAGATCGATAGATATGGAAGTCTAATTTAGCTGCAATTTAGATCCGCTCAAACCTCTCTACTGGGAAAAATTCGGTTATATTTATGAGAATCTGCCCTTTATGGATTATGTTATAGTTTCTGATAAGGATCAGGTTTCGAAACCGCGAATTCTTTCGCAAGTTCCTCGTCTACCACAACCTTCCCCCAGTTTATCTCTCTCCTTGCTTCAATGCTGTGCTTCTCTTCAATGGAGTATAGGATATCGCCTTTGCATAGATTTCGCCCATAGGCTTCAGATAAACAACTCTATAGTTCACTTCTTCACCCTCAGAAATTCGGAGGATCTCTGCAATTTCAGAATCCGCAGAAATTATTTTCTGAATAACAGTTTCGATCTCAACGCTTTTCTGCGTGTAAGCCTCGATTATCGCTGTTACAGAGCCATCTGTTGTCAGCAAAATTCTGTGAATGGGATTCATAGCTCCTCCACTTCTTTCAAAGGCTTTCCATCCTTTGTCTCTGGAGCAAGATAGTCCAAGAATTTCTGAAAAGGAACACCGAGCAGTCTGAAAGTTACTCTGAGTGGTGAGAGAACCGCTTCTTCTTCACAGAAATTTATCCTTGAGACTGTTGCTGTCTGCTTGTTAAGGTAAATTGTGATCTCTTTTCCCCTTCTTTTTGCGATCAGCTCCGCTCTTGCAGTGTCCAAAATTCTTTGCCTTCTTAAAAGCTCCCTAAAAGTTCTGAGATCTCTTGCAATTGCAAAAAGCTTTCCATTCTCGATCCTGATTTTTGCATCGGGAAAAAGATTTTTTACCGCATTTACAACCTTCTCCGCCTCTTCTGTTGGATGTATTTCTGTTGTTATCTCAACCTCAACGCCAAGAAGCTTTCTCAAAATCTCACGAACCTTTTCCTTGAATTCTTCAATATCTCCAGTGTTCTCAATCGTGAAATCAGCAACCTCCATTGCCTCCTTTAGACCCCAAGATTCTTCCCTTCTATCTCTTTCAATGAGTTCATCCATTGTGAAAACATCATCGCTTCTCTTCCTCTGCTTTGCTCTCTCGAGTCTGAGCTGAATGGGGCTTTCAATCGCGATTAGCACAAAATCATCAAAGGCTTTTTTAAATGCATTTACCTCAGCTATCCCTCTTATTCCGTCTACAAGCACCACTGTGCCGAGAGACCTTATTTTTGGAATGCACCTCTTAGCAATTGCATCCATTCCCTCCTTCTCTCTCAGCTCGCTTGCAATTTTACCAAGATTCTCCGAATTCGGATCTAACCCCCTTCTTAGAGCTTCTTCCCTAACTACATCCCCCATTGTAACAACTGGGATCCCGAGTTCTTTGGCAACCTCTCCCGCTGTGCTTTTTCCAGAAAGCGGATAGCCAACAAAGGCTAGGATCATCCCAAACAGTAAAGATATGAGGATATTTAAGATCTCCGATGCTTGGAAATTCCAAAGTTAGACTTTTTGATTTACTTTCTCGATCCTATCGAGAAGCTCCCTAACCTTGAAGGGTTTCACGATAACATCAAGCACACCCTTCTTTGAGAATATCTCTTCCTCTTTGAACTGCAAAAGCAGTAACCGCAATGATCTTGGTTGCATTAACCGTTCATCTGTTGATGCACGTTTCTATCTTTTCTTATCATTCGCATCAACGGACTTTCTCCTCATCCACTCCTTCATCGATAGCACAGCTATCTCCAGAGTAGATTCATCAGGCATCGGGCCTAACGGCACGAGGCCCTTGAAAGTCCTTTCAAGATTCAGCACAGCAACAACATCCCTCCCAGCAACAAAGCCACATTTACATTTTAATTGCCTCGGGGCATCGCCCCTCATCAGCTTTAAACCGCAATTAAGGCAAACGGAAGAAGTCCCCTTAGGATTTACTTTCACAAAGCTAACTCCTTTCTCCAAGCACTTCTCTTCAATAGCCTTAAGAACACTTCTAAAACCAGCCTGGTGTATCCTGTGTCTCAGCTTTTCATCCCAAACATCCTTTATCATGTTCCTTGGACAGTTCTTCGGCAGATTTTCCAAAACCACGACGGCATCGAGCTTCTTTGCTGTGTTTGCAATCAGATTTGCTATTTTGTATCTTCTGTCTTTCTTTTTCTGCTTTTCTTTATTGCTAACAGCTCTTTTAGCCTTCCCATTTCCTTTAACGCTCTGAATCGCTTCTTTATAAGAAGCGTAGCCCAATGTTATCTTCTTTATGTCCGTTTCGAGAATGCAGACTTTATTTTGAACTTTCACAGTTACATTGCTCTCGTTTATGTCAACGGATATAACATTCCCATTTTCAGCTTTAGAAACAGTTATCTCCTTCTCAAAGACGAAATAAACGTAAGCTCTCTTCTTCTTTTTATCAATC
>JASKJN010000019.1 GCA_030153385.1 Archaeoglobaceae archaeon | reverse complement strand
CTCGTTTACCTACAGGAGAAGAATATAAAGTATTGTCTGGGCTGTGGAACATGTCTTCGAGAATCGGATTGTGCAATTGATGATGACATGAAAGAACTCAGAGAGAGTATAAAGCATTCAAATGTTCTAATTCTCGCTTCTCCAGTTTACTTCCTCAATGTCAGTGCGCAGATGAAGTGCTTTATAGACCGCATGCTCTCCTTTGGACACAGACCCTCCTTGAGGGGTTATGGAGGGACTATAGTGAGCTATGCTGGTGTCGGAGACCCGAAGACAGTTGCAGAATATCTAAACAGAATTTTGAAATCATGGGGGATTTACCCGGTTGGCTACGCGATAGCTTTCGGTGTTTTGCCAGGCGATGTAAAATCGGAGGACCTCGACAAGGCTAAAGAGTTAGGAAAAAGGATTGTAAAGGCGTTTAGAGAAGGATTCAAACCCGAACCAAAAAAGGAAGACTTTGAATTGCAATCACAGCTGATAAAACTGATAACAGACAACAAAGAACTTATGAAAGCGGATTACGATTTCTGGAAAACCAGATTGAAATGATATTATATACAGCCGGTTGGCTTGGGCAAGCCAGCTATCCTACAGGCATCTTTCGCTGGGCCCTGTGGAAAGAGCTTGTAGATATACTGAAGGTCCACATGCTGGCCAATATCTTTTTTAGCCTGTTTCAATAGCATTCTTACTGGAGGTGCAACCCCATATTTTATATAATGGCTCCGTATATACCTGATGATCTTCCAATGCTCTTCGGTGAGCTCGATCGGTTCACTGGTACAGCGGGGATCTTTGGCTAAGATTACTGCGACCTCTTCATCCCACTGCTCCCAATCCTGCAAAAAACCATCATCGTCAAGAATTAACTGTTTTCCCTTGATTTCCAGTTTTTTCATTAGATCACCATTTTCATTCCAACGTTTCAAAATATATGTGTTGCGATTTTCAACCAGCAGAATCGTTTAAAATTAAAATAGGTGTCAGGGAAATTCCCTTGAAAATACTCCCTTCTTTTTCATGAGCCTTCTACTTCCGCAAAATGGGCAATAGAGATTTGGAATGTGTAAAGGAGCGGAATAACTCGTCGTTCTTTTCACTTCTAAATCGAACTCGGAACCGCATCTCGCACAGTATATATTTTCGATCTTGGTCATGACAAAAAATTGTTTTAGGTTTTAAATCTTTTTTCCAGACACGACGCTAGGAAGAAGACAGCAAAGGAGACGAGAAGAACCCAGATGCTTATTGGAAGTCCGAAGGTTGCCTTTGTATAGAACATCACCATCGCTGTTGAGAATCCTGCAAGAAGCGTTAGACTTGCAGAAATATTTCCTCCCATTTTGAAGTGAAAAACACCCAAGAGGAGCGGAAGCTGGCATAAAAGTATTGTCGAGCTCATAACAGCCAGATCAACAATGTAATTTGGCCTTTGAATTGCAAAAATTGCTACCGCAGTTGTTATTGCGACAACGAAAAGCCTGCCAGCATTAACACTTCTGCTTTTTAACAGATCCCTTGTGAACATTGAAGACAGCGTGAGAACGATCGAGTTCGCTGTTGTGATCGCAGCTGCGAATATGCTTACGCCGATCATGACTCCAAGCCATTCCGGGATCATGCTAAGAAAAGTTGGTGTCACGAGATCTCTGTTGGAAACTCTGGGAAATTCACCGATTTCAGAAAGAAGTCTGAGCTGAAGACCAAGCAAAGTAACGAGGATCGTGTAAACAAGACCGAAAAGTCCAAAGAATATGACCATCCTCCTCAGACTTTTCTCGTCCTTCGGTATGAAGATCCTCTGAACGACCTGAGGATTGGTGAGGGCAAAAAAGAACCATGGGAGAGTGTAGGAAATGAAGTTAATCGGTGTCCAGAAAGAGTTGGGAACGTATAAAAGCTCACCAAGCCTTGAATGATCAGTTGAAGTTGTTTGCATTGAGAATGAATAAAACACAGCAAATATTGCCATTGTTAGCATGAAGAGCCCAAAAATCGCATCAGTCCAGGCAACACTTCTAAGACCACCAAGAAGGGCCCAGAGGGCAATTATGATTGCGGAAAGAACGATGCCAGATTCAAAGCTCATCGAATTCCCCAAAAGGAATGAGATACTCACAAACTGTATTGAAGTGTATGGAATTAGAGCGATAGAAACTAATACCGCCATGAGTTTTGCAGATGTCTCACCATATCTGCTTGTGATCATGTCCCCAGGAGTAACGAAGGCTTTCTCCTTTCCAAGCTTCCAAATTTTCGGAGCATAATAGGATAAGAGGAATAGCGTACCGACCAAGTAGAAGAGTTCAAATCCAAGTGCTCCCACGCCAGAGAAATATGTTAGCCCCACCAAGCCAACCATCATGAATGCAGAATACGTTGTTGCTGCGTACGTGAGTGCGGAAACAATTCCGCTTACTTTTCTACCCGCGACAAAGTAGTCCTCGTCTGTTAAAACTCTTCTCTTTGCCAGAATTGCTATGGCGGTTCCGATTATGGCATAGAGCAAAAGTGCGATGAGCATCAGCATCCTACCACCTCGAAACTGCTATGTATGCAAGATAAATCGCTGAAACAAGACACCAGTAGACATAGGTAGTCAAATCCTGGCTTTTTATAGCTATAAAAGGAATGCACATTGCCAGAACCACGATTAAACCCTCTAAAGCCTTCATCGAACAATCGTTCGATAAAGAGTATAAAAACTTTTCGCCCTCATGAATGGGCAACCCCAACCAAATCCGAAATCTTGCAATTGTTCGCCCTGCAGAAGGCTACTAAACTTTCTTTAAGGCTGTAAAAGATCCTCTTGCTGAAATAAACTGCTGAACCGATTTGCACAGCCTTTGCACCAGCCATAATGAACTCGAGAACATCTTCAAAGTTACTAATCCCCCCACAACCAATTACTGGAATCTTCAGTACTTTGTAAAGGTCAAAAACGCATTTAAGAGCTATAGGCTTTATCGCAGGCCCACTGACACCACCAGAGATATTGCTTAAGATCGGCTTTCTTGAGACTATGTCGATCTTCATTCCCGGAAGAGTGTTGGAAATCGCGATTGCATCCGCTCCAGCTTTTTCAAGCGATTTTGCAAGCTCCACATAGTCGTGCATTGCAGAAAGTTTTGCGATTACAGGCTTATCAGTTTCACTCTTCAAAGCTTTAACAATTTCGCATGAAAGCTCAATATCTTTCCCGATATCCATTCCCGCCCCTTTAACGTGTGGACAGCTGAGATTTAGCTCAAAAGCATCAGCCATTGAGAAAATTTCCACCATTTTTGAAAGGTCTTCTTGCCTGTTTCCATACAGGCTCACTATTAGCGGAGACGTTTTGTTAAAGCTCCTCAGTTCTTCAGCAAAGCTCTCTGCGGGAGGAGATGCGAGACCAACCGCATTCAAAAGCCCACATCTCCAGTTCACCACACTTGGATTCCTGTAGCCTTCTCTACCCTTTATACCTACTGATTTTGTCACCACCGCCCCCGCATCTCTGGCTATATCGTTGAGAGATGAAGAAAAGCTTCCGATAACTCCGCTTGCGAGTATCAACGGGTTTTTGAGTTTGATCCCGCAGAGATCGATTTCGAGCATATCTTGAGAGTGGATGAGAAGTTATAAGTTTGTCGATATGCAACGAAAGATTAATATAACTCCCCATACTTTTCGCAAAAAAACAAAAAGGAGGGATAGGAATGGCAGAGAATTCGGTGTTTGTTGGGAACAAGCCGGTTATGAATTACGTGCTTGCAGTGCTGACTCAGTTCAACGGTGGAGCTTCGGAGGTTTCAATAAAGGCACGTGGTAGAGCGATAAGCAGGGCGGTCGATGTGGCAGAGATCGTCAGGAAACGCTTCTTGCCCGATGTGGATGTGAAGGATATAAAGATCTCAACCGAGCAGGTAAGTAGCGAGCAGGGAACCGCAAACGTTTCCGCGATTGAAATCGTGCTTTACAGGAAGTAAATTTTTATTTTTATTTTAATGATTTTTGAAATTACCGCATTTGGTCATCCAAATATTACCGCGAGACATAGAACAACATTTCAGATCACGAAGGATCCCGAAATCTCAAAAAGAGCGGACTGCATAATTGGTGTAAGGGCGGAAAAAAGCATCTCTGAAATACCTTCAAAAGCGAAAGAAGTTATCAAGATGGGGGCCAAGGTTAATTTGGAGATCTCACTTCCCGATTACGGTTTGACTGACGAAGTTTCCGGTTTCGGAGATCCGAGGATGACTTTTTCGCATGATAGGGATATAGTCATCAGAAAGAGTAGGTTTGTTTGTGGAAGAACCCTGCTCATTTCAGCGAATAAATCCGCTTTTGAGATAAATAGAGAAATTGCTAGGCTCTTAAGAGATAAAAAAACCGAATTAAAGCTTATTTTTAAGGTTGAAGGCTGAGTAAGTGATAGCAGAAGCTATCAATCCCGGCACAACCGGATATGTGAAGTAGACGGGGTAGAAGTAAACCTGCCAGATTATGCATACCGCTGTGGCGACAATCATCGAAGCAACAACTGCTTCTGGCTTCAGCTTCTTAGAATAGAGCAATGCTATGAGTGGTATCAGGAAAGCGGAAGTTATAACCGAGAAGCTCACACCAACGATTCCAACTATGATGTCTGGAGGATTTACAGCAAATAGAACCGGAATTATAGCTAATAGGGGAACAGAAATCCTTGTAAGCTTCAAGGCTGTCGAATCCTGAATTTTCTTAAAGTTCTGGAGCAGATCTCTAACTAAGGCGGTTGCAGAGACGTGAACGAGGGAGTTTATCGTTGACATCGCAGCAGCGATTATTGCTGTCAATAACAGCGCATTAACTCCTTCTGGCAGTATTTTCATTGCAATATATGGCATAACTCTGTCCACGTCTTTCAGAAAAGTTGGAGCTTCTTCTTTTGGAATTAAAAGCCAGCCAAGTGGGCCTATGCTGAACACGCAGACCGCAAAAACACCCACGATCAAAGGAGTGAGGACCATGCCATAGGCTAAAACCTTCTCATCTCTTGCTGCGATGAATCTAACAACAAGCTGTGGGCTCGAAAGTTGAGCGACGCTGATCGCGAAGGTTAGGCTGAGAACGAAGGGAATTACCATTCCCGATTCAACCACAGGTTTAGGACCGAGCTTTCCGAATTCGAAAAGTTCTGGTTTCGTTTGAGATAAAGCATCAAGAGCTTCGAAACCACCAAAGTAATAGAAAATGGAGCAAAAGAGCAGGATGGCTCCAAACAGCATTATGAATCCCTGAATTATATCCGTGGTTACTACCGCCCGAAATCCACCGATTGCGGTGTATAAAGCAACTATCACAGCGGTTATCAGCAATCCTTCGACGTAGCTTATCGACAGCATTGTCTGGAGCAGATTTCCCGCACCCTTATAGATCGAGACCATGTAGAATTCGAAGAAGAACAGTATTATGAGTGCACAGACAATTTGTGCGCCTCTTCCGAATGATCTCCCGAAGAGCTCGGGTATCGTCATCACTCCGTGCTGATCCGAGATCCTCTTTAATGGCATTGCAATTACCAGCCAGGCAAGAATTGCAAAGAGAATGTGGAAGAAAATAAGAAAGGCTGACCACTGAAATCCGAGCAAAAATCCAGTTCCACCACCGCCCAAGAATGCTGCTGTGCTGAAATATGTTGCAAAGAATGAGAAGCTCACCGCAAGAGCACCGAGCTTCTTGCCCGCGATGTAGAACTCTGGAAGATTTTTCGTTCTTCGGTACTCATAGATACCGATCGCTACCATCAAAAAGAGATAGGCTGTGAAGACCTCAAGGATCATAACAATTTCCTCGCCCTGCGATACGCGACGACAAAGCCAAAGAAGATTAGAAATAAAGAGGCACCATACAGAGTTTCAATTATCATATCCTCACCACTCTTTTCGCCTTACCTTCAAACCTCTCAAGCGTTCCTTTTGGAAGGGCTACGATCTCGGGATTTATCCCAATAAACTCTCTGAAATCCTTTGAAATCTTTGCAATAAGCTTGGAATCCCCCTCAAACAATACTCTAACTTCTGAACCGACCTCAATTTTGTAATGCATTATTCCATATCCTGACAAGATTCTCTCAACGTCACTGGGGTAGAACTTTGCACCGCTGTGTATTATCATGTCGTCTGTGCGACCCTTTATTCTTTTAAGGGTTATGTGCTCGATTCCACACTCACAGCGCTCTTTTGAGACGATTTCAGAAACTTCTCCGCTTCTATACCTTATTAAAGGCATCGCTTCTCTGTTTATTGCGGTGTAAACGACTTCTCCCTCTTCTCCTTCATCTAGTACCTCGCCCGTCTTTGGATCGATTACTTCGACGATGTAGTTATCTTCCCACATGTGCAAACCCTTCCGAAGAGGACATTCAAACCCCACACTCCCAACACCGCCCATTTCAGTCAGTCCAGGGATGTCGTATGTTCTTGCGTTGAAAATTTCCTCTATTCTCTTTCTCGTCTCATCACTCCATGGCTCCGCTCCAAGAAGCATCTTCTCCACTGGTAGGTCCGAGGGCCTGATCCCGAGCTCTTCGGCAACTTCAGCGATCCTAAGAGGATAGCTCGCGGTTGCACAGAGTACTGTAACGCCAAAATCGAGCATGAAGCGAATCTGATTCCTCGTATTACCTGGGCCAATTGGTATCACGAACGCATTTATCGCATCAGCTGCAAAGTGAAAGCCGAAACCACCGTTCCATAATCCGAATGCGGGAGTGATCTGGATAACATCTCTTGAAGTTATTCCCGCAATCTCAAATGCTCTGAGCATCATCTCCTTCCACTGCTCAACGTCTTTTCTTGTGTAGGGTATTATAACGGGCTCTCCGGTTGTCCCACCGCTCATATGGATTCTAACTATTTTTTCCTTTGGCACACAGCTTGCTTTAAGCGGATATGCGCTACGGAGTTCCTGCTTTGTTGTAAACGGGAGCTTTGAGATCGTTTCTGGTGTGATTTTATCAAGATCTATTCCATCGAATTTTCTTCTGTAGAACTCACTGTTCTCGTAAACGTGTTTCAGTGTGTTCCTCAGCCTTTTCCGCTTGATCTCTTCAATTTCCTCTCTTCTCAGATATATACCGTTATTCACGTAAAAAGGGTGCATTCCCGATATTTAAGCCTTTGCCTTCTAAATGGGATTTTGCCTCTGAATAACAAGGTCTCGAAGATTTCTGTCCTTAAAAATAGCAAGGTCCGTGGTGAATTCCGCAGAAAAACAAAAATAAATTTTAAACTGTTTGACCCATCAACCCGTGAGCCCCGCGTTTTGGCTCTCACCCCCATCTTTTATTCTCCATTATATTTTATAAGCTTTTTGTTGCAAATTTGAAATTAAGCACGAAATTTCTTTTCCCTTAATTCCCTGTCTCACCGCAACTTATTTCAACAGCAAAAATTACATATTTGCATGTTCCTTATATTCGATCCGCTATACTGGGTCTTGGCAATGCTCGGATATCTCATCATGTTTGCACTCGCAAGCATAGTTGCGCCAAGGGTAGCGGGTAGGGTTTCTGGAAAATTCTCGCTATACACCTCAATGTCTTTGCTTCTAATCTTAATACTTGCAATGTCCGCAAGCATAATCTATCTGATTTTAGAGTTTGCAGAGATGACGGTGAACTTCTATGCCCTGATAATCTTCCTTTTGGCAATAAATATCCTGATCTACCTTGTTTCACCTTATATTATAAACATGAGCTATGGAGCAAAGAGAAGCGAGGAACTCCAAAGACTTGTAGATGAGGTCTCAGCGATTCTCAGCGTTAAAGCTCCGAAAGCGGTGGTGGTTCACAGTCCACCAAATGCCTTTGCCTATGGAAACTTTCTAACTGGCAAGTTTGTAGCAGTTTCGGATGCACTGATCAACATGCTTTCAAGAGATGAGTTGATGGCAGTTATAGGTCACGAAATCGGCCACCACAAGCACAAGGACAACCTCTTCATGCTTCTTCTTGGCCTGCTCCCCTCAATAATCTTTTACCTGGGCTACATGCTCATAAGGTCTTCCTCTGATGAAAGAAGAGGATCACAGCTTGCAATCGTCGGAATTGCGGCGGTTATAATTTCCTTTGTAATTCAAATCCTTGTTTTGGCCTTCAGCAGACTTAGGGAATACTTTGCAGACACTGAAGGCGTGTTTGTGGCTGGCAAAGATGCCATGCAAAGGAGCTTGGCAAAGATCCACTACTTCTACTACAGATATCCTTCAGTGAAAGCGGAGATTGCTGAAAGCAGATTCAGAACACTGTTCATATATGCTCTCGTTAATGCAGTTGCAGAACCTTTAACAAGGGCGGACATCGAGAGGTTGAAAAAAGAAAAGGTCTCGCCAATTCAAGAATTTCTATCCACACACCCACCAATTCCAAAAAGACTAGCTTTTATAGATAGTTTGAGGTTTTAGATTCTTCAAATTTTCTTGGCAGTTTTCTTACCGCCCCCATTCTCACAAGCTCTATCGCATTTGCTATTTCGACCAATTCACCGAAGTTTTTGCTCCTGATTCCGACTTCCTTACCAAAGTCCATGACAAGAGTGAGCACATTCGATCTTGTGAGTCTCCACCAGTATACAAATAGAATACCAACAGCAAGCATAAATGTGGGTAAAACGAAGAATAGAATTGCAGAAATAAATGAGTCAATTCCGAAAGCGAATGAGTAGAGTATCGAGGAAGTAAGAAGGAAAATTAAACCTGCAATTAGGAAACCCCATCTCTCCTCCTTTCGAATCTTGATCGTCTTAATCCCGGAAATATACACGATTTTCACATCGTCGGTGCTTTCAAAGAGTATTCGATCTTCCGTTATCTTTACCTTCCCTGTTTTTGCCTTCAGATCGTTCTCTATGGTATAGACGTTAGTCTCGAAAAGAACCTTTTCCGGGACTGCAAGTTCCATGAATCATCTGTAATTCTTGGAACAAAAATCTTTTCTTATAAAAATGTAATATCAGAGTTCTAATCTGGCAATAAATTTTTAATAATCCTCCGCGAGATCTACAGCGATGAAGTCATTTTTCTATCCACGGAGTATTGCAATGATCGGCGCTTCTGCTGAGAAGGGAAAAGTCGGAAATGTGATCTTGAGGAATTTAAGGAATTTTAGGGGAGAAGTTTATGCAGTAAATCCAAAATACTCCGAGATCGAAGGATTTAAGTGCTATCCGTCTGTCTCCTCGCTTCCAGAGGCTGTGGATCTCGCTGTCATTGCTATTCCAGCAATAGCAGTGAAAAATGCTTTGGAGGAGTGTGGAGAAAAGGGAATTAGAAACGTGATCGTGATCTCTGCAGGATTCAAAGAGATCGGAGTTGAGGGTTTTAAGCTTGAAAAAGAACTGATTCAAGTTGCGAGGAAATATGCAATCAACCTTCTCGGTCCGAACTGCCTCGGAATGATCAACACCGAGATCGAGCTGAATGCAACATTTAGCGAAATAATGCCAAGAAAAGGAAACGTTGCATTCCTCAGCCAATCAGGAGCTTTTATCCTTGCAGTGATCTCATGGTCTAAAAGAGCAAAATTTGGCTTCAGCAAGATCGTTAGTTTGGGAAATAAGGCCATTCTGACAGAGGCAGACTTTTTGGATTTCCTGGGAAAAGATCCCGGAACTGACGTGATCATGCTCTATGTTGAGGGAATTGAAGATGGGAAAAAGTTTATGGAGACCGCAAAAAAGGTTGCGAAGGAAAAGCCAATAATCGTAATGAAGGCAGGAAAGACTGAAAGTGGTGTAAAGGCTGCTTCGAGCCATACAGGGAGTCTTGCTGGAAGTTACGAAGTTTACAAGACTGCATTTATTCAGAGTGGAATCGTAGTTGCAGAAACCGTCGAAGAGCTTTTTGATTTCGCTTTTGCCTTGGCAAAATATAGAAAGGCTGGAAGCATTGCAATAGTCACGAATTCTGGTGGCCCAGGCGTTATGGCGTCTGATGCTGTCGAAATTCAAGGTTTAAAGCTTGCAGAACTGAACTTTAGAACAATAGAGGCTCTGAGAAAAATCTTACCCTCTTCTGCCAGCTTCTATAACCCTGTAGATATTTTGGGTGATGCAGATGTAGATAGATTTTCAAATGCTCTTAAAGTGGTTGCTGAAGACGAAGGAGTTGGCACAATTCTTGCAATTCTTGCTCCAACCGCTCAGATAGACTTTAATAAAGCAGTTGAGAGTGTTCTTTCAATTCGAAAACCAGTTTTCTGCTGTTTTATGGGAATAGATGAAAAAAATGAGGAGATTCTAATAGATAACCGCGTTCCTAACTTTTTAGACCCAACAAGAGCAGTAAAGGCGATTTCTGCAGTAGATAGATACTCAAAGTTCGATTTCAGTGAGAAAGAGTTCGAGAAATTTGAAGTAGACAAGAATAGGGCAGAGACCATATTCAAAGATTTCGTGAATTCTGGAGCGAGATATATCGGAGTTGAAGGCATGAAACTACTCGAGTGCTACGGTATCAAAACCGCTCCATGGGGAATTGCAAGGACTGCAGAAGAGGCGGAAAAAATTGCTGAAAGCATTGGCTACCCTGTTGCGATGAAGATAGTCTCTCCGGATGTGATCCACAAAAGCGATATTGGAGCGATAAAGCTTGATGTGATGAGAGAAAATGTAAAAAGCAGTTTTTACGAAATAATAACGAGAGTTGAGAGCCACATGCCCGATGCTAGGATCGACGGAGTTATGGTGCAAAAGATGGTCAAAGGTGGCAGAGAAGTGATCTTGGGCATGAAAAAAGATCTGCAATTTGGCAATGTGATCATGTTTGGTCTTGGTGGGATTTATGTTGAGGTCTTCAAGGATGTGTCATTCAGAATAGCTCCGCTGAACATAGATGATGCGCACGCAATGATAAAAAGCGTTAAATCTTTTGCCCTTCTTAAGGGAGTGAGGGGAGAGAAGATGTTAGACATAAACTCCTTGGCGGAAACAATTGTAAGATTTTCCCAGCTCAGCATGGATTATCCGATTGCCGAAATGGAGATCAATCCGCTGAAGGTTTTCGAGAAGGGTTGTGTTGCGGTCGATTTTAGAATGTTGTTGGAGGTGAAAAAATGAAGAGACTCATGATCTCCTCTACGGAGAGCTTTTCTGGAAAGAGTGGTATAACACTGTCTCTTGCCTTGATTCTAAAGGAAAATGGCTACGATGTAGGCTACTTCAAGGCATTTGGAATTAACACATTGAAAGTCGAAGATCGGTTCTGCGATGAGGACGCAAAATTGGCTGAAAGTGTCCTAGGACTTAAAAATACATGCCCAATCGTTCTCGATCGACCCTATGTCGATTTTGTGGTATCTGAAGATCCTGAAAGACTAAAAACGAAAATTCTCAAAGCGATCGAGGAGCAATCGGAGAAGGATGTAATTTTAATCGAGGGTTCACACAATTACCTCATAGGAGCGTCTCTTGGGATCTGCGATGTGAATATAGCTAAAATACTCGACTGCAGAGTTCTTATGGTCTCAAAGTTTAGTGATTTTGCGGTGGATGAACTGATCTTTGCGAAGCGGTTCTTTGGCGATAGATTGCAGAAGGTGGTCCTTAATCAGGTTTTTGGATACAAGAGATCTTATATCGAATTCATTTCAAGGGATATACTGAAAAAGCGCGACCTCGAGGTGATCGGCACTATTCCAAAGGATCCAAGCCTAATAGGAATGAAGGTGAGCGAAATTGCGGGAGTAATAAATGGAAGATATTTGGTTAAGCCCGAAAAAGATGAAAATATCGAGCAGATCCTCATAGGCGCGATGAAAAGTGAGACCGCTCTGTCATATTTGAGATCTGCAAGAAATTACGCTCTGATCACAGGTGGGGATCGTGGAGATCTGATAGCCCTCGCGATTGAGAGCGGTGCAAAATGCGTCATTGCCACCGGAAACTTGGATCCACCAAGCCAAGTTTTAAGTTTTGCTGAAAAGCGAGGTGTGGCGGTCTTGCTCACGAAAGATGATACCGCAACAACGCTTTCAAAGATCCAAGAAAAATTTGGCAGAATGAGGATGAGCAAAGAAAAGCTGGAGAAAATGAAGGAACTCGTAAAGGAGAATTTGCGTATAGACGATCTCATAGCTTATCTCAGACTTAGTTAAGCGGAAGTTCCATGTAGAGCTCGTAGCTTGCAAGAACAGTCTGGAAACCGCATTTTTTATATACTCTGATAGCCCTCCAGTTCAGCCGATCCGTGACCAGCGTGATCTTCTTATATCCCTTTTTCCTTGCAAAATCTATTATTGCCTTCACCATTTGCGTTCCGATTCCCTGATTCTGATATTCTCTTGCGAGGTATATCGCCAAATCAACGACCCCGGGGTTATTTGCATCTTCAACAATTGCTAAATGCCCAACAATTCTTCCTTGATGCTCCGCAACAATCGAGAAACCTTTCTCTTCAAGGTAACCGATCCATCTCTCTATAGCCTTTCTACCCACTGGTGGTAAGCCTAAGGAGCGGTCCTCGGGGTTGTAGTTCTCATACATCTCTATTAGAGCTTCCCGATCCTTCTTCTTATCATACGCTCTTATTGTGATCTCTCTTCCTAATTTGTCCTTGAAAACGATTGGCTCGAAATCCACAGCTTACCTCCATTTCTTTGGCTTGCAGGTCTTACAAACTGGCATGACTTCGATGAATTCATCGTATAGCCCCTTTTTCCAAACTCCGACATAATGAATATCATCAAAGCAAACTGGTTTTTTGCAAAAGAAGCATTCACGCCACTCTTTATCTTTATCTTTAATCTTAAGCTCCCTTTTACAGTCAACACATCTTATTTCCATGACCTTCACCTTCCGAAGACTTTTACAAGGTCAGAGGAAGTGAAGATCCCCTTTATCTCCCCGTTCTCTGCAACTACGAGTCTTCTGATCTTCATGTCTGCCATGATCCTTGCAGCCTCCTTAACGTCATAATTGGGAGAAACAACAATAAGAGGGTATGAGGAGTATTTTCCGACCTCGTCTTCGAGACTCCCAGAAAGAAGAACTTTAGACAGCAAGTCTCTTTCAGTGAATATTCCGAACGGCTTTCCTTCCCTTGTAACGATGACACTCCCGATTTTATTCTCACCCATGATCCTGCATACCTCTCTCACCTTCATGCTGTGGTCAACCATAACAACGTTCTTGGTCATTACCTCACCTATTCTCATGCTGTAATGTTGAACTGGGTAGTATATCATCTTTTCTCATAACATTTCCAACAATCGCAAAGTAAATAACAGTGTAAGGGGCATAAAAGATGATGAAAGGCAAAGGTTCGAGATTCGAGAGAGATCTAATTGCAGAACTTTGGAAGCACGGTTTTGCAGCGGTCAGAGTTGCAGGAAGCGGAGTTTCGCACTTTCCCTGCCCCGACATAGTTGCGGGGAATGGAAAAAAGGTTCTGGCAATAGAAGTGAAGATGAGGTCTTCACTACCACTTTACCTCTCCGCAGAAGAAATAGAAAAGTTGAGAAAATTCTCCGAAATTTTTGGAGCGGAAGAGCTCATAGCTTTAAAACTTCCAAGAAAGAAGTGGAAGTTTTTCAGATTGGAAGATCTTGTTGAAACTGGCAAGGGATACAGAATCGATCTGGAAATATATGCGAGAGGTATGGATATATACGAGGTTAAAGGACTTGAGCAGACTAAGTTAGAACAATAAGCGTCGTTTCAATCATTGCTGCGATTATCAGCATTGGTAAAACGATTTTTAGGTATCTGCCAATTGCAAAGCTTAATTTCTCTGCGATATTCTTTCTGCTCTTTGCAAACTCAATTCCAAGCCAAAATCCGTAGCTACATGCCAAGATCACTGCTGGAATCTCAAGTATTCCATGGGGCAGGAGGAGGAGAAGAAAATGGAATAATCCAATCTTTTCCCCTATGAGTTTGGCAAAGAACCCTATTATTAGCCCGTTGGCAAAAAGGAAAAATAAAGGAACAATGCCAAAGAATATGCCCAAAATCATGGCGATAAACGACTTGATCGAGTTGTTGATGAGTATTAACGCAAAAATCGAGAAGGGGCTAGATTCTAAAGTTAAATCTTTTAGGAATTCTTCAAGAGACTTGATCTGTTCTTGAGCTACATCAGGGAACATCTCTGCCAAAAAGTATCCAAAATAAACGGAAAGAAGGAATACTGCGGAAAGCATTGCAAAGATCCATTTGAGTTCCATGAGAATAATTGATGTTAAGTTTAAAAAAGGTTTTTAACCTTTAGGAAAACTTGCCATATGGGAAAACTGACGAAGATCGCATTCCTGATCGGCGCAATCTTGCTGATCTATGGCACTTACAAAGCCTACACTTTGCCAGCAAAAATTGAAAGTTACAGAATTGTATTCTTCCACGTTCCTTCTGCGATAACAGCTTATCTCGCCTTTACAATTTCCTTTATTTCCTCAATTAGTTATCTTCAAAGCGAAAACTTGAGGAGAGATCTTTTAGCCTCTATTTCAGCAAAATACGGTTTTTCAATGGCTCTGGCAGCGTTCGTAAGCGGAGCCATCTGGGCAAAGATAACCTGGGGTGCCTATTTTAATTGGTATGAGCTGAGGGAAGTCATAGTTCTGCTTCTACTCTTTGTTTATGCAGTCTATTTCTCGCTAAGGAACGTTGTTGAAGGCGATAAGGCAAAAGTATCAGCAATATACCTCATCATAGCATTCTTAACTGTTCCCTTCAGCTACATTGCCGGCTTCTTTTCTCCGCTTCATCCACGCCCATTTGAGTCTGATTTCTCGCTAGAATGGCTGATAAATCTTCTAACCATGATATTGGCCTTTTCCTTACTCTATTCAACATATCTCGCCTTGGAATACAATATTGCCAAAAACCAAAAGGCTCATAAAACTCAGGAGAGTGAAGTTTAAAAGGGCTCGTAGCCTAGCACGGATATGGCGGCAGCCTCCTAAGCTGCAGGTCGCGGGTTCAAATCCCGCCGGGCCCGTCTTTCGTTATACACTCATGTAAACCAAAAAATAAAACATGCAAAACCAAAAATCTTAAATACGATAAAATAATGAAAAATATTATGCATTCAAAAAAGTTAATGTTGGGACTAGGAGTAATACTGGTAGTGGCGCTTCTTGGATGTGCTGAACAACCCCCGGCGACTCCAACCCCAACAACACCTGCTCCAACGACGCCTGCAACCACACCAACGACTACGGCTTCAGTTTCTGCTGAGCCAATAAGAGTTTGTGCGCTCTTTGATCCGAGAATTCCAGTTTTCAAGGGCAACATTGAGGTTATTAAGATGGCAGTAAATGAAATAAACTCCGCTGGTGGTATTTCAGGCAGAAAGGTAGAGTTTTACCATGAGGATACACAAAGAAAGGTTGATATCGCTGTTACTGCCTACAGAAAGGCCATATTAGAGCTAAAATGCGATGTAGTATTTTTTGAGGGCGTTACTGAAGAAACTCTGGCAGTAATTGAAGAGGGGGCCAAGTTGTATAACACCAAGCCTCATATTTTCATAACTTCGACCGCTGCGATGGAGCAAACTCTGTTCCCACTGCAAAACTACGAAAAGTATAAGTTCGTTTTTAATGCTCTTCCAGCTGGACCAGAGCACCACTACGGTTGGACAAAGCCCTTCTTTGAAGATGCAAAGGAATACATGGGTGTGGAGAAAGTAGCTCTGTTTATTGAAGACGCAGCATGGACACTCTGCTCAAGAGAGGGGTGCAAATACGAAACACCATTCGGAACGACCGAAACCAAGGCTATGAAAGACTGGATAAAAGAAGAACTTGGATTGGACGTCGTTTATGTTGCAAATATAGCTGTTGGAGAGAAGAATTTCTTGCCAATGTTAGAAATGGCTAAATCGAAAGGTGCAGAGTACATTTTCGTTCGCTCGAGCTGGTATACTGACACAGTAACGCTTGTAAAGCAGTGGTCAACTTCAACTGCGAGAGACATTCCGATTGTCCTATGGGGTGGCCCCAACCACTGGTCTGCGTTCTGGAATATGACCGGAGGGGCTGCTTTGGGTGTGATAACCTCAGGTGCATATGATGCACCCAATATACCACCAATAAGCCCGCTGACGCGTCCATTTATCGAAAAAGCGAGAAGTATGGGGTTATCGGTTGATATCTCCTCCCACAACTTCTACTCGGAGATGTATCGTGTAAAGGAGGCAATGGAAAAAGTTAGTGATCCAAAGGACATAGATGCTGTCATAAAAGTGATGGAAGAACTTGAATTCAAGAACCACACACTCCTACCGCCTGATGCTGTATTTCTGGGTTACAAAGATCCGAGATTGCACTCCTACACAGGTATACCCAATCCTGTTCCCGCTCAGATTCAATGCAACGGCCAAGCAGTTTTCATAAGTTCACCAGAGAGAATAAGAGCTGCAGGGTATTCTGAAGAAGTAGTCAGTATGATGCATCCAGAAGCATACAAGCCACCCGCAGAACTCAGAAAGATCTGTGGAAGCTAAATCGATTAAATTTTTATTTTAAAATTTTTATGTATCTCCATTAACTTGCTCCTTCTGTACTCTCGGATAACTTCTTTTAAGCCCCCAACCTCACTCTTTGGATTACGATCGAGCTTTATAAGTTCCTCGCATAACTTCTCGGGTATACTGTATGGTTTATTTTCATCCAAAAAGCTTAGTATTTAAAAAGATTATTAAAATTTTTCTATCTCCGTTTCAATGCCACAACCGAAAGTTTAATATTGCTCTATTGAATCAAACTGCCATGCCTGGGATGGAATTAGAAACATTTGTGTGCTTTGCTATTACAATATCAGCTCAGATTCTGCTTCTGTTAATCTGGGCACTGAGGTGGAGGTGAGTAAATGCTAGCATGGATCATTTTTATAGGTTATCTGATCACCGTTGCAGTAATCGGTCACTACGGAGCAAGAAGGACGAGGACTGTTGCGGATTTTGTGGCTGCAAGTGGTCAGCTTGGCTTCTGGACATATTCTCTGCTAATGATCGGAAGCGTTTTCAGTGGCATGACTCTTATCGGGGTTGCTGGACTTGCCTTTACAACTGGCTGGGCCAACATGTGGGAACGCATAATAGGCCCTGCTTTTGCAATAGCTTTCGGGACAATTATAATTGGCAGCAGACTTTACAAGGTTAAAGAGAACGGAATTCTTACGATCCAGGATTACTTGTCGTTCCGCTACAACGATCCAAAGATCATGCGAGTTATTGCTGGAGCCGTTTCTGCACTCACCTGCTACATTTACCTAATCGGACAGTACACAGCAATAGGCGTTGCGAGCCACATCGTGCTTGGCATTCCCTACTGGCTTGGTGCAACGATCGCAGCGATTATCGTTGTTTCCTACGTTATGAGTGGTGGAATGTTCTCCACTGCTTGGACAACGTTTCTTCAGAGCATTCTAATGATGCTCGGAATTTACATCACAGTTCCAGTGATAATAGCGAGTATTGGGGGATTAGAACAGCTAAACATAGCTCTTTCAAATATGTCCCAGCTCCAGAATGAAACGCGAGGAGTTGAACCAGATTACCTGTTTGCAGAATATCTATCAAAGCCCTTTGCTCCCGCAAACGTTCCGCTCGCTGGATGGGTTTACAATATAACGCTGTTCTTCATTACAGTTCCGCTTGGCCTGATGGTTGCTCCGCACATTGTTAACAACATGCTCACATTCAGAGATCGTAGCTACATAAGGTGGAGCCCGCTGGTGATGTATTTGCTCGGACTTACGATCATACTGCTAACCGCACTCGCGGGCATGGCAGCGAGAGTTGCATGGGCTCAAGGGACGCTGAGCATACCGGAACTCGATCTTGGAGTCACAAAGGTAACGTGGTCGGATATGGCCTATCCTTCTGCCGCGCAAAAATTCCTGCCGGAATGGCTATTCCTCCTGCTTCTACCCACAATTCTTGCCGGTGTAATGTCCACAACAGATCGCCTTATCCTTACCGCTACAAACAACATAAGCTACGACATTGTAAAAAATGCCCTCGGGAAGGATCTCGGTGAAAGAAAGATGAGAATTCTCAACGCCTTCCTTGTCGCTTTCATCGGCTTCTCGTCGCTTCTCGTCGCACTAACTCCGCAACAAATGCTCGCTTGGATCATATGGTCTGGACTTGGCTTGATGGCAAACTGCTTCTTCTTCCCGATCATTCTCGGGCTTTACTGGAGCAGGATGACGAAGAATGCTGCTCGCCTGAGCATGATTGTAGGACTTGTTGCGACAATAGTCTGTTTTGCGATATACGGTAAAACGATCACAATTTCGGGTATTCCCATCTATGCCGCATTTCCGGGATTCGTAGCAAGCTTCTTGACCGCTTTGGTTGTTTCCCTCGTGGATAAGAGTTAAATTTATTCTTTATATAGTTGTTTTTTGTACACAAAAATGATAAATATCATGAAGGAAGAATTTCTTCATGGAATATGAATACATATTCGGAGAGGTCAGGGTAAAGCCAAGCAACGCTCCTAAGTTCATTCTAAATGGAGAAGAAGTGGATATCTGGAGTGAAAATCTCGCATACTATCATTCGAGAAGCATTTCTGAATACATTAGGGAAAATCTGTTAAGCTACGAGGCAAAAGGAATTGATCCTTTCAGCGAGATTGTGGGAAAAGCGGTGGAGAAGGAGATGGTAAAAACAGCTCTTATGAGCGGTTCAAACATTCTATTCAAGGGAAAAAAGGGCTATGGAAAAACAACTTTTTCAAAAAGCATTTTAAAGCTCCTTCCTGAAAAACTCTTGGCGATAAAAGGTTGCAAGATCCACGACGATCCAACGCATCCAGTCTGCTTCTCATGCAAAAAGAAGGTGCTTGAGGAGGAAAAAATTGAGCTAGTCTTCATTCCGAGAAAGTGGATCCGCATTCCAGGAGACCCGATGATGACGACGAGACAGCTGATCGGAGGGATAAGTATCCAGAAGATCAAGGAAGGCTACGATCTCGACCATCCAGAAGTTTTTACACCCGGTAGAGTTTTAAAGGCTCACAGGGGTATAGCTTATTTCGACGAGCTTGGATCAATTCCTTCAGCCCTTCAGACCCTCCTCCACGAGCTTTTTGAAGAGAGACAGATAACGACGCCCGAGGGTGACATAGTGCCGATGAAGATCGATACGCTCGTGATCTCTTCCACAAATCCCGCAAACTACAAGGGAGTTTCTGACATAAAAGAGCCACTGCTCGACAGAATGGAGCAGATCGACATCGGACCACCAGAGACTGCGGAGGAGGAGATAGAGATCGGCCTCAGGAACATGAGCCTGAAAACAGGCCCTATAATACCCGACTGGCATCTAAGAATTCTTGCGAACACTGTTCGATGCATGAGAAACAAGAATTGTAGGTATGCAAACAGAATTGAAGTGGAACCAAGCTGTAGAGCTACGATAAAGCTTTTTGACCATGTAAGAGCTTCCGCAATGAGGAAAAGACATGAAGCGGTAATGCTTGCAGACTATGGCGAAAAATTCGAGGTTGTTAAGCTTGCTCTCAAAAGCAGATTTGAAGTGGACTACGAGACAGAGGTCTCGAAAGACGAGATTATTTCCGAGATTCTGAATGACTCGATTGACAGCGTTTGTGGCTCAATTTATTCCTTAATTCCAAGAAACGTATTTGGAGAGATAATCGAGGAGATAGCAAGGCAGAAAATCGTGAATGTCTATAACGGAAACGGAACTCTGAAAACCTTCGCGTCCTCGCTTTGTAAGAGAAGAGAAGAGCTTAGCTCTGCAGTTGAGATAACCCTTGAAGCTATAGCAAGATGTTCTGGATTGGTGGAGCGATGCGGTGATGGAATTTACGTTTACAAAGCTTATGATCGACAAACCTGAATGCAAAGCCTGCAAAAAAGACCAGCAGTTAAATGGACTGCTCGCTGACCTTCTTTACTCTCTTTTCAACCCCTACTACCGGGAAGATGGTCATTTCGATCCAACAGAGCTAATAAAGAAATATTTAAAAGACGATTTAAAAAAATTAGACAGCAATCCATTCTTCAGAGAGGTAATTAGAGATCTTGGATTTCTTGACGGCTACTGGACAGAACAGCTTGAGAAGTATCAGGTAGCGAAGAAAATGGTATGGGAAAAGCTTAAAGAAATGCTCGAAAAAGGTGAAATTAAAAGAGACGAGTTAAGTGCAAACCAGCTTGTTGAAAATTTCTTCGATGAAGTGGTTGAAGACCTGAAAAAGTCTGGATACATCAAATGCGTTGAGGGAAAATTCCACAGGAGGGTTGTAAAGTATAATGCGATTGCAGAAAAAATAATTGGTGATAAAATTCTCTCAATAGCCTTAGAAGAGCTCGATAGAAAGAGTAGAGGAGAGCATATAACAGAAAGGGAGGGAATTTCAATTTTCAGCGGGGAAAATTTGGTGGATTTTGACCCCTTGCTTCATTCCTTTGACAACATCGATCTATGCGAAAGTCTCGTAAAATCCGCTATCAAAGGGCGCATTGAGCTCGAAGATATAGTAGCAAGACAGACTAAACATGCGGAAAAGTGCGTTTACGTAATGCTGATCGACGTTAGCGACTCGATGAGAGGAAAGAAGATCATTGGAGCAATCGAAGCGGGGATCGCCTTAAGACGGGCTATTGATAGAAATAGAAATGACGATGAGCTCGAAATTGTGGCCTTCAATCACAGAGCTTTTAGAATTAGGAGAGAAGAAATTTTAAATCTTGAACCAAGAGGCAGAACAGACATTGGTCTTGCCTTAAAGACTGCTCGTAAAATTTTGTCTGAAAGAAGTGGAACGGGAATAATATTTCTGATAAGTGACGGAGAACCGACTTCAAGCTATGATCCATCGATAACCCCGTGGGTCTGTGCACTGAGAGAGGCGAGAGCATTGAGGAAGATCAATGCTAAGCTCCAGATCGTCATGTTTGGGAATGAGGGAAGATTCTTAGAGTTCTGCACACAAATGGCAAAACTATGTGGAAATTCAAGGCTTTTCCACTTCTCCGATCCTTTAAACCTGAAAAAATATATCCTAAGAAGATTTTAGAGGAGTTCTTCTTTTGAGTATACCACTATCCCCCTGTTCGTGATTTCAAAAGGATGGATTTTCTTGCTGTGGTTTGTGCCACGCATCTTGAAGATTTCAATGCTTCTCATTCTTGTGTTCTCAACTCTCGTGTAGTATAGCACGATCGTGCCTTCTACAACAAAATTCTCTACACCGAATCTGCTTATCCTGTCCGGACCATACTCAATCACTTCACAGGTTAGCAGAGATGTGAGTCCGAGGATCTCCATCGTTGTCGAGATCTTGAGTAGCTCAACTCTGAATTTTGCTGGATCCGAAATGGTAAATCCGATAGAGGTCGTGGAATCAACTACTGCTCTTTTTGCTCCGATTTCATCCTGGATCGTTATAATCTGATCGAGAAGCGATCTCGTGTCGAATGGTCGAACGTCGATGTATTTCTCGTCCGAAGGAACTCCGATTTTCGTTGAAGTAGCATCAATGATTGCAAGCATGTTTTCATCTTCATACTTCTCAAGATCCCACCCAAAACTTATGAAGTGCTCCCTGAGATGCTGGGGTCTTTCTTCAGTTGCGACAAAGATTCCCGGCTCGCTGAATTGCTCAATACCATTCACCAAGAATTGCATTGCGAATATGGTCTTCCCCGAACCAGATGGACCAGAAATAAGATAACTTCTGTCTCTTAATAGACCGCCATCACAGAGTTCATCAAAACCGGGTATACCCGTTGGCACTCTTTCC
>JASKJN010000073.1 GCA_030153385.1 Archaeoglobaceae archaeon | reverse complement strand
GGTATGGACGTGATTATTCTTGAATTCGTAACGCAGGCTGCTATGTAAGCAGCTATCGCAACACTTCTCAAAGAGCCGGAGGCGTTCAGCAGAACTTTTTTGCCCCACTCTTTTTCTCTGCGTATCATTTCGATGAGCTGCTTTGCAGCTTTTATGACATTCCTTTTATCTATTTTTCCTATCTCCACATCGTAAATGGTTTCAAGATCTTTTTTAAGCTCTTCTGCCACTCTTCTGGCCTTTTCCTCCCCAGGAAGATCTTCCTCGCCGACAAAAAGGACGATCTTCGAAACTGGCTGTTCTCTCAGCGCCCGGATGGATTCGAGGATTCTCTCCTTTTTGTGCCCCACGAAGACGAATTGCGTGATCATAATAGTTGATAAAATTTCTTATACTTAAACTTTTCTTTCAACTACAATAAAACAAAATTCTCTGGGATAATTAAACCAGCAGAGATGTTCTCCCCAAGCTTTTGCGTAAGGATCTGCGGCAGTGCGTACTTTCCCTGATAAAATAATGATGCCCAGTTTAAGCAACTCAGTCTGTGATATTCATCCATAATTTCCGAGATGTGTGGTTTAGGCACATTAATATTTAAGCATACGCGCTCATGAAGGATCAACTCGAGCGGCTGAATAGTTCCTGAACGTGTGAAAGAAGGCACTAATAGCCCTCCTCTTTCATCAAAAGCTATTCCTGTTCCCTGTCTCACGTTTTTGTATGATTTACCATCATATTCAAAAATTCTCTTATTTGGCGATTTGTTAACGCTTAATATATCTATTACAAGCTGTTTTGGCAAAAACTTGCTCTTTTTTAGTAATTGCTCTATCGGCTCTTTTCCCTCGTCTGGAATACCGTTATGTATGACTTCTACCATCATTTTCTCCTCCTTGTGCCCTATAACTCCATCTTTAGCAAAAACGAGGCGCTTGAAATCGAAGTTCCTACCATCATTAACCTTACCAAATTCCCTGTTGAACAATGAAACTTTGTCCAGAATTTCTGTTAACACATCGTAGAAGATTGAGGGCGTTAACCCCTCTCCACCAACAGGTTTGGAACCTGTTGAGATAAATCTGCCATAGGGATCCGTGAGCGCGCTGTAAGCTGATGCCGATGCTTTTTTCTCGGTCTCCGCGAAACATCATAGTATGCATAGCAGCTAGATCCCGCTTCGACTCCTCTTATCGGTGAATCTGCTGGCTCACTCAGAATCCATACGGCTGATCCTGAGCCACCCAATTTCACATAGCACTGAGATGCTATGTTGGCGCAGATGTAGTAAAAATTTTCGTCGTTTAGAATTTTATTTACCGTTTCAGACCGCAGACACTGAGCTTTGATCGGTTTTAGGTCAAGATAACTCTCAAAAAGCTTTTTTCGAGATTTGTAGTATATCTCTGTGGGATGCTCTTCCGGTAGCACGACTAGCGCTAAGATGTCAGGATTTCGAAGCTGCATTTTTATTTCATTTATAACTTCAACATAAGCTCTATCGCTACACTCTTCAGCGCAGAAATACCCATTATTTAAATCTGCGGTTTTCAGATCTCCGAGTTTTAACTCAGAGTAGACTTTTTCGATTCTACTCATTGCTTTCATGAGATCTCCTAAATCTACAGTATCTGGATAAATCACAACATACTTTCCATTTACAGGTCCAGAAAATGGACCATGATTTTTCAATTCCCTACTAGCGTTATTTACTGTTACCTCTTTTCCATTACCTATCATAACATTGACTTTTGGTGTGAAAGAATACTCCACGAATCCCGCCTCACTGGCAGATGTTATGCTAAAACTGTACTGTAAACCAAGGAAGTTTATGAGTTGAATTTGCTTTAAGAATTCTTCAGATTCCTGAACTCTTTGGGCCGGTTCTTTTCTTATGTCCTCGGGCAAAGACGTACCACTCTTAAACTCTAAAAATACGCAACTTCTTGGATAGCTCATTGTTTTACCGTATACAGGCACGTGAACTCTGAGAAGCTCATCTTCCGGAGTTACAAAGTCAATTCCGTGCTTAACCTTCCAGTATTCGTCCCCTCTATATTCTTTATCTCCGAAAGGGAAAGAAACATCACCTGCTCTTCTCCCTTCTCTTCCAACTAAGAAACCCTCATACCAGTTTGGTAAAACTCTCACTCTTATCTCAGAATCATCCCAATCCTCTTCAGCTAAATTTATTAGATTATCCGAAAGAGGCTCCATTATCTTGGTTCTCAGATCAATATAAAGAGCCGGTCTCCCATAGTGGATCAAAGCTTGAACTCTGAAGGCTTTTTTGTATTTGCTTGTGGATTTTATTTCTCTCTTGGTAATGTAGTGGTTTCCGATTCTTAAGTATCCTCTCGCAATTAAGTGGCTTCTTACTCTATTTTTCCAGGCTTTTTCAATCACCTTGATGTCAGAAATAGTTGTTATCTCCATGTCTGGGCCATATTTTTCAAGTATTCGACTTACTATCCCAATTTTCTCCGGTGGAGGATTGAGTAGGACTAAGCTGTATTTTTCCAAAGATTCTGGAGCTGCAGCGCAATCTATGCCCTTAGAATTAAGGTCGCTAACCAATTTTTGAATAATAGTATATCTGTCTTCTTTCTTCTTGTCTAAAAGCCTTTCGAGAGACACGTAATAACCCTCTACTTTATCAGGAATTCTCTCACTAGCTGTAAAAAGATTGAGGAATTTTCTGCTATCATAACGCTTGCCATAACCCCGGATGGGCTGTGTATGAAGCTTCATTAATAGTTAATTCTATATTCGTTATTTAAATTTTTCGTTCAACTTTACATATAATGTTCATGCTATCGAATTTTTTTCAACAATACTAGATATAGAAGACTTTTGGAAATATGCAAGGGATGAAAACAATTGTTCAAAGCTTCACAAACACTAGGAGCTTGTTGAGGAGAAGCCTTGATGCGCTTGGATTGAGCCTGAAAGGGTAAAAAGAGAAGCTTTTTGGTAGTTTAAAGTTAAAGATAATCAGAAGAGTGAATTAACTCAGACAGTTTGAGGTCTCTCTTGATAGATTTAACCCATAGAACGGGAGCTGTCTAGGCTCATAACATTTTGGGCAAAAATTCATAAATTCATAAAATCATAGAATTTGAGGCAGACAGGTTATGCACGATCTCCTGTCTGAAATATCCAAGAAACTGAGAGAAAGGTTTGGGGATAGTGTAGTGAGGATTATCCTGTTTGGATCGTATGCGAGAGGAGATTACAGTGCAGAGAGTGATATAGATTTGCTCGTGATTATGAAGGATGACAGCATCAGGGATGAAGAGATTAAAAGAATTGTCTACTCATTCATTCCCATAGCTGGAAGGCTGATCTCAGTCAAAATAGTTGGAGCCAAGGAGTATTCTAAGATGAAGGAAATCAACTATTCGTTCATCCAGTCTGTGGAAAGGGAAGGGATCGTGATTGGATGAGATAAGTCTCAGAATCAAAAAAGCTGAGAAGCTTTTGAAAGATGCTGAAATTTAGCTTGAAATGAGCATGTATGAGAGATGCTGCAGCACAGCTTATTATGCGATGTTTCACGCTGCGAAAGCGATGCTTCTCGCTATCGGAGAAGATTCAAGAACACACAGGGGAACGATATACCTGATCTAGAAAAACAGAGAAAAGCTAGGATTGGATGAAGAGGACTGTGTAAATCTAACAAAAGCATTTGATTTGAGGGAAGAGCGATTATGGAATTTTTCAGGAAGTTTCAGAAAAGACAGCCAGAAGTGTTCTTGAAAATGCCGGAAGTTTCGTTGAGAAGGCAAAGAAATTTCTGAAAAAATGAGGTGGTGAAAAATTGAAGAACTAGAAGCTGACGAAGTGGAAACAGTTTAAAAGGTTGTCTTCCACTTAGAGAGAAGATGAAGACTCTGGAAGAGATAAAAACAATACTTGAAAAGCATCCTTGAAAGCCTTTTCAAGATTCAAGACAGCAACAACAGCATAGGTTTCCAAAATCCTCTTTATTTCAGACTCTGGAATCCTTATCCCCCCATTTATCCCTCTAAGGTATTTTATCCTTCCAGCTCTAACTCAGCCTCTAATTGTCTTATCCGATACTCCTATGAGTCTTGCAGCCCCCTTCACAGTGTAAAGTCTTTCCATAGTTAAAGTCAGTCAACTCAAGATGATTATCCTCAAGTGTATTCCTTTAAACTTTGGGATAGGTTTGAGACTTCTAAGGGGGCAGAAGGTCTTAAAAGTAAAATCACAGGGAAGAAGTTGAATGCTTGCATCTTCACCTATTTTAATACCTCTTCTACAGTTTTTTGCAGTTTTTTAGGACGAATTCGCATCCCTCAATAGCCATCTTAGCATCTTCGATCGTGTAAAGTTCATCTGGTGGCAAGTCAAGCTCCTCATCTCCATACATGCTCAGCTCTCTTTCCCTTCTGAGCACTCTCGAGATCAAAGCCATTTTATCTATTTGCTCCCTAAACCATTCTGGAAATAAAGCTGAGTTCTTTCTCAGTATTGGCCCAACGTCATGAAGCTTTGGAGGCTCAATCCCAACAATTCTGAGGGCTGCCTTGAGCGAGAGCTCAACTGCTTTCTGACTTTGTCTTATCACGTATGCGTAATTCCTATCATTTAAAGCCTCTTTTGCATGTTTCAATCTCTCTTCAGCCTGATTTCAGAACCCAGTACCATCTTTTTCCAATTCTTAACCTTTTCGAGCCAAGCTCTTCAAGCTTCTTTCTCAAATTCTCGAGAACATTCCTGAAAAAGCCGTTCTTATCGTAGAGGATCACAGCATCTTCTACCATGTCCAGGTAGATTGGTGAAAATCTTATGGCCTCTTCAGGTGTTTTTATTATTGGAGAGAACTCAATAAAATATCCCTGATCAAAAAGCTTGTTGATATAATCTTCCAGCTCTTTCTCAGCATCCATGAATTCCTTCTGCCTCTCAAGCCTGCTTCTTTGGAGCGGAATCTATGATCAGCAGCATGTCCAGATCGCTGTCTTTTCTCGCTTCTCTTCTGGCGACGGATCCAAAAACAGCAAGAGAGATCAATCTTTCACCGTATTTTCTCCTCAAAGCATCCAGAAGCTTTTCTGCAAGTGTTTTGTATGGCTCGTCCAAATTCCTGTACATTTCAGGCATATTATTTCAGTCTACATAGGAGTACTTATCTTTGGTGCAGAAGCTTGTCAAAAATTCCACAGCTTGCATCGCTCTCTTGCGAGACTGGAACCGGAAGAGGTTTGATCGTGCTTTCGAAACCTCAAGCAGTAGCATGAATTACCCAAGCGATCATCCCTTTTGCAAAGAATGCCGAAAAAGATACATTCCTACCCCATCTTGGGCTGATTTCAACCAGACTTCCGAGAGGCCTGCTCATGTTTGGACCGCCGTTCCTACCCCATATTGGGCTGATTTCAACACGAACTAAACACAGCCCTGAGCATTTACATAATCACCCATTTAGTTCCTACCCCATATTGGGCTGATTTCAACCTTATCCATGTTATTTCACCGTAAGGACAAATTAAAGAGTTCCTACCCCATATTGGGCTGATTTCAACCATTACTAATTTTTACCTCTTTTTCTATTTAAAGCTTTCTTCTTGCTTCTTTTGTTTAAATACCGTCG